>NZ_JABERS010000045.1:0-29937 GCF_013168745.1 Aeromonas sp. TW 6
TGCCGCTCGACTTGCATGTGTTAGGCCTGCCGCCAGCGTTCAATCTGAGCCATGATCAAACTCTTCAATTTAAGTTTGGTTGCTTCGAAAAGCGGCTCAATGAATTGCTGAATTAACTGCTGCAACTTAAAAGTTGCTTTGGTCACTTCATCAGACATTGAGAATCAAAAATTGTTTTGATGCTCGATGCTGTGAGTGCCCACACAGATTGCTTGATTCAAATTGTTAAAGAGCGTCACGCTTATCGTGTTGAGGAGGCGCATCTTACGCTCCTCACTTCGAAAGTCAAGCGGTTGTTATCGCTTTTCTTTCGGCGCCAACTTCCCGAGGAAGCTGGCTCATCAGGTTGGCGTGTTCCGCCGTGCTGGTAGGGGCGCATTATAGGGAGCCACGCCGTGATAACAAGGGCTTTTTCACCGAAAAGAACCGTTCGCTCAGATATACAGCAAAGCGGTTCTATTTCGTTCGCATCACCACCATTTCGGGCTGTCATTGGATTTAAATTGAACATTTGAAAAGCCACTTTATAATTGGCTTTTCAAATGTTCAATTAAGGTTTCATTCATGCACCAGATCCTGGATAGCCGCAAAGAGGAGAGAATCGTTCCTCTGTTCCGCCTCGGGTTTCGGCCTTTCTTCCTGTTCGGCGCCTTGTTCTCGGCTTTGGCGATGCTGGGCTGGCTGGGGCAACTCAACGGCTGGTTCGCTCTGCCCGGGATTAGCAACCCCATCTGGTGGCATGCACATGAAATGTTGTTCGGCTTTGGTGCCGCCATAGTGGCGGGTTTTCTGCTTACCGCCGTCCAGAACTGGACCGCTCACCCAGGTGTACGCGGTTGGCCGCTGGCACTGGTCGTGGGATTGTGGGCCATCCCGAGAGGCCTGCTCCCCTGGTTTGGAGAAAGCAATGTCACTCTGATGGTCATGGACCTGGCCTGGTTGCCCCTCTGTACGTGGTTCCTCGCCAGACCCATCATAGTGACGCGCCAGTGGCGCAATCTCTTTTTTGTTCCCCTGCTTCTCGTGTTGACCCTGCTCAATACCGCTTGCTGGCGGTGGCATGCCGAATGGCCATTGGTGGAACATATCCTGCTTGCAACCGTGCTCCTCTTCACGACCCTGATTGCCGTCATGGGAGGACGTGTCATTCCCTTCTTTACCGCCAGAGCCACTGGGACGGAAAAAGCATTACCACTGCCGTGGCTGGAGCGCATTGCCCTCGCGTCTCTGTGGCTCATCCTGCTGCTCTGGTTGGTGCTCCCGACACAGTGGGTCATCGGCATCCAGATGTTCCCTCTATATATAGTGGCGGCAGGGGCTCACCTCTACAGGCAGCTGCGCTGGCGACCCGGAACCACGGTGGCCCAGCCCCTGCTGTGGTCGCTTCACCTGGCCTACCTCTTTATCCCACTGGGGCTGACCGCCCTGGCGGCACGCACGGCTGGCTGGCCGATTGCCTTGTCACTGGCCAGCCATCTGTTCAGCGCGGGCAGCATGGGGGCCATGATCCTCGCGATGATAGCCCGTGTATCCCTCGGACACAGTGGCAGAGCCCTGCAGATAGGACGCAGGATCACGGCGGCATTTGCACTGGTGATCCTGTCCGCGCTGTTGCGGGTCTTGCTCCCTCTCTTTTGGCCAAATCTCACCCTCACGGGATGGAACCTCAGCGGATGGAGCTGGGTTGCCGCCTACGGTCTGTTCATCTGGGTTTATACCCCCATACTGACCAGTCCCAGGGCGGATGGCCGCCCCGGCTAATCATCGCGTGGCCATGGACGGATAGTGGATCAGATTGTGGAAGATGGCGGGAGCGACCCCAAGATTGCGATAGCCATGGGTACGGTCCGCTGCAAACCGGACGGCCTCACCCTGATCGAGGGAACGCCACGCTCCGTCCACCAGTACCTCCATCACACCGCTGATGACGACGACATGTTCGGTCACTCCGGGTTCATGGGGTTCTGACTCCCGCTGGTATCCAGGTAGCAGGGTCAGTTCGAACAACTCGAAACCAAAGCGGGCCTCATAGGGGAAAAGCGGGGCAACCTGCATCCCCTCTCCCGCCGGCTGCTGTCGAATATCATCGGCAATACGGTATACCGTCTCTCCCTGTGCCGCTGGTGTCGGCTCAATGAAACTGGAGAAAGAGACCCGAAAACCGGTGGCAATCTTCCACAATGTTGCCACCGTCGGACTGGATTCACCTCGCTCGATCTGTCCCAGCATGGCCTTGCTCACCCCCGTTTCACGGGCGGCCATATCCAGGCTCCATCCTCTTTCAGTGCGCAGCCCTTTCAATCGCTGGGCCAGATAGCGACTCATCTCCTGCATCTGTTCTCCGATTTCTTCGAGCCATATTGTGCGCCATAACGCACAGCGTTATAGTCCAAACCACATTGTACGCAATAGCGCACAAGCTATCAGCATCCACAAGGAAGTTTCCCATGCCCCTAGCCCTCCCCCACATGGTCGCGGGACTCATCGCCGTATTGGTGGGTTACACGAGTTCTGTCGTCTTGATCATCCAGGCCGCCACGGCCGCCGGTGCCGATGCAGCCCAGGTCTCTTCCTGGCTATGGACACTGGGTATCGGCATGGGGGTCAGCTGCATCGGCCTCTCCCTCTATTACCGGGTGCCTGTCTTGACGGCCTGGTCCACCCCGGGTGCCGCCCTGCTCATCACCAGCCTGGGGAACTTCAGTCTGGCTGAAGCCATCGGCGCCTTCATCATCTCTTCACTGCTGATCACCCTCTGCGGTATCAGCGGCTGGTTCGACAGGCTGATGCGTCACATTCCCGCCCCCCTGGCGGCCGCCATGCTGGCCGGAGTCTTGCTCAGGTTCGGGCTGGATCTCTTCAAGGTGGCACCGCAAGATCCTCTGCTGCTTGGCACCTTGCTACTGGCTTTCTTGCTGGGTCGCCACCTCTGGCCCCGCTACACCATGGTGCTGGTCCTGGCGGCCGGCATGCTGCTCTGCACCCTGAGGGGCGAGCTGCAACTCAACGAGGTTCACTGGCAACTTTCCACCCCGGTCTGGAACTCGCCAGCCTTTTCCATCGACGCCCTGCTCGGCATCGCACTCCCGCTCTTTCTCGTTACCATGACCTCGCAAAACATGCCGGGCATTGCCATCCTGCGCGCCCACGGCTATCAACCGGCCACTTCTTCCCTGATTGGCTGGACCGGATTCATCGGCGTGCTGCTGGCACCGTTTGGCGGCTATGCCTTCAACCTGGCCGCCATCACTGCCGCCATCTGCATGGGCAAGGAAGTGGATCACGATGTCACTCGACGCTGGCCTGCTGCCGTGTGGGCTGGTTGTTTCTACCTGCTCACAGGCTGTTTCGGTGCCACCGTGGTTGCCCTGTTCAGCGCATTCCCTGCGGTGCTGGTCACCTGCGTGGCCGGGCTGGCGCTGCTCGGCACCATAGGCAGCAGCTTGCACAGCGCCTTGCAGCAGGACGAGGAGCGGGAAGCCGCGCTACTGACTTTCCTTGTGACTGCCTCGGGGATCACCCTGCTCGGGGTCGGGTCTGCCTGCTGGGGATTGCTGATCGGAGTGACATTGCATCAAGTCAACCGGCTCCGCGCCTGACCTGACCATCTGGGGAGACTCCAGTGAGACGCAGCACATAATCCTGAGAAGAGCGTTCACATATGAACCTTATTCCTTTCTAGTGACAAAACGGCGCAGATCCTTCCCGACAAGCGCCGTTGTCAGACTCAATACTGGAGAACGAAGATGAGGAATCAGGCTGTCATTTTGTTACTGGCACTGCTGGGCGCCACCACGACCCAGGCTGCCGACACCGATCGGGAGCTGGCACGCCAGCTCGCGCTGCAGCAGAAGAACCTGCTGCCGCTCCTGAACAATCAGGAATACCAGAGTCCACTGCCCAACCTGCTGCCAAAGGCCAGCCCGCGCCTGAAGCGCCAGGCTCGGGATGCCAACCAGGCGGCCATCCGTCGGCAAGGGCTGGATGGGGAGGTCAGGGAACTGATGCAACTGCGGCTGGCCAATCCGGATCAGGCGGATGCACTGCAACAAGGGGTTGAGCCACTGGTTGCCTACATACCAAGTGGTGACGAAAAGAGCTGGAGCGCCATCGAGGCGTTCGACAGCGCCGGCAGCCCGATCTATCTCGATGTGAACCAGCCGCCGGCGCGGCCGGTACTGGTGGTGGAGGCCGATCCGGTCAAAGCCAAGAATGCCGGCCTGAAGGTGATGCGAAAGGCGCTGGCTGCCGCCGACATGCAGGTGACGCCCCGTGCCACCAGCAACACCACGCCCCTCAAGACCAGCATTCTCAAGAAGATCAGGCTCAACGATGATCAGGAGCCCTGGCTGCTGGGCGCCGCCGAGGTCTATGCCGTCGTGGCCGGGGTCAATCCTGGCAGGGACGAGCCCGTGGTAGATATCGTCGACATGCCCTATCTCGACTACGACAACACCGACTACACCCCCAACCAGATCCTGGTCTATTGGGATCGCTACCGCTGGGGAGCCGTCGACGTGGTCATGATGGAGCAGGATGACAACGTCAATTACAAGGAGCTGAGTGCCCTCCTGATTGACGCACTCAAACTCGGCTTCACTGCGGGCGGCGTACCCGAGGCCCTGCCCTTCCTCGACCTCGGCGGTCGTATCGTCAAGGCACTTCCGGACTCCTGGATGACCAACAACGACGACTACCTCGACACCTTCTATACCCTGGAGCAGGACCAGAGCTATCACCAGTATCCCGGTGCCGCCGGCAATGCAGTCATCGATCTCGAGCCCAGGGAGATCCAGCCAACCCGGCCCTGACTGTCGCTCAAAACAAAAAGCCAATGAGAAGACTCATTGGCTTTTCTGTATCAGAGCCGCGGATCAGGCCTGACCTTTCGGCCTCACACCCAGTGTGTGACAGATGGCGTAGGTCAGCTCTGAGCGGTTCAGGGTATAGAAGTGGAAATCCTTCACCCCTTCCTGACTCAGCACACGCACCTGGTCGATGGCAATGCTGGCTCCCACCATGTTGCGCGTCATCTGATCGTTTTCCAGCCCTTCGAAACGCTGGTGCATCCAGCGCGGGATTTTCACGTTGGTGAAACCGGCAAACTTGGCCAGGGTCTGGTAGTTGGAGACCGGCAGTATCCCCGGCACGATCTCCGCATCGATACCGATGGCGGCGCAGCGATCCCGAAAACGCAGATAGGTCTCCACATCGAAGAAGAACTGGGTAATAGCCCGGTTGGCACCGGCATCTATCTTGCGCTTGAGGTTGAGCAGGTCGGATTGCGCACTGCGAGCCTCAGGGTGGCCTTCCGGATAGGCGGCGACCGAGATATCGAAATCGGCTTCGGATTTCAGCAGGGCAACCAGGTCGGTGGCATACATGTCAGGCTTGTCGAGGCCGGGGGGCAAGTCTCCGCGCAGGGCCACGATGTGGCGAATGCCGCTGTTCCAGTAATCACGGGCAATGGTGCGCAGCTCGTCACGGCTGGCGTCGATACAGGTCAGGTGCGGGGCGGCGATGAGGCCGGTGCGCTCCTTGATGTCCTTGATCACCTTGTGAGTGCGGTCCCGGGTGCCCGAGTTGGCGCCATAGGTCACAGAGACGAATTTGGGCTCCAGCACCTGCAGGCGCTCGATGGACTGCCAGAGGGTGTTCTCCATCCCTTCGCTGTTGGGCGGGAAAAACTCGAAACTGACCGATATGTCGCCACCCAGATCCGCCAAACTCTGGTTGAGTGCCTCAACCTGACGCGCGCTGTGAAATCCCATCTGCTCTCTCCCTGTCCTGCAACCCATTCCTTCACGCCAAAACGGATGTTTGGACGTCTAAACGTCTTTCTATCTTTATGATAAAACGGATCAAAGTCAATACCGATTTGTCAGCGACAAGGGGGATTGCCGATTTTTTTATTTTGCAATTCAACCTAAGTAATGAGCGACCCCATCCCAAAATGCTGTCAGGCACGCTATGATGCGGGCGGATCGTCCTGGACGTTCTGAATCTGCGTGTGATTGTTTGGCCGGGTTTCCCGGCCTTTTTTTAACTTCTTTCCCCGCCTGCCGATAAGCAATTCAAGCGTTTGCAGGAGCCCCATCATGGAAGATCACCCCGGTTTTGCCACCGATCTGCTGTTCGATCGCTATCAGGGCGAGGTGACGGATCATGATGCGTTCTGGACCGTGCGCACCCCGGGCTCTCCAGACTACTACTTCGGCAACTACCTGTTGCTGCCCACCCCCCCAAGCGATCGTGACAAGGGCTGGCTCGAGGCCAGTTTCGACAGGCTGATTGGCTGGGATCCCCGTATCCGCCACCGCACCTTCCAGTGGCCTCTCGCCGCAGGCCAGAACAGCCGGGTCGCCGGGTTCGTGGCGGCGGGGTACCAATACATGGAGTACGTGGTACTGGCGCTGGGTGCAATGGAGTGGCAAGCCCCCACCGGCAGCGACCTGGCTCCGGCTCGCCCGTTCACCGCGGCGGACTGGGATCAGTGGCTCGCCTTCGAGCTGGCAGAGCGGGATCCCGCCCATTCGGAGGAGCGCTATCTTCCCTATCTCTTGTCACGCCGCCAGCTCTATCAGGCCATGATCGATGACGGGCTCGGACAGTGGTGGGGGTTATGGCATCAGGATCAACTGGTTGCCAGCTGCGGACTCTTCTTCACCGGCACCCTGGGACGCTTTCAACTGGTGCGCACGCACGCAGAGTGGCGAAACCGGGGGCTCTGTCGTCTGTTGCTGAGCCAGGTCGCACGCCAGGGACTGGCACGGGCCAGTTCGCTCATCATAGTGGCAGACGAGCACTATCACGCCCAGCGGGTCTATCGCACTCTGGGTTTCGTGCCGGTGGCCCGTATTGGCAGCCTGTGCCGCTTGCCACGGGAATGACAGGTCATCACGCAGATGAAGAACGGGAGGCCAAGGCCTCCCGTTCTTCATGGTGAACCATCAGGGCTGTGCCCCCTCCAGTTCGCTGGCGAGCGCCTCCTCCACTTCGGCAGGAGGCGCTGGAGCGACGGCTCCGGACACCGGTACTGACGGAGGCTGGGTCGCGCTTGCTCCGGAAGGCGCTTGTCCTTCCGGCACCACAGGTGCAGCAGGTTCGGTCCCGATGACACCCGACACAGGGACGGCAGGCACGCTCGCCTCACACTGACACTCCTGTCCCTTGCCCTGGTTGCCCTGATGGGGGGCATACCACCCTTTCAACCCCTGTTCCAGGCGATCGGCCGCCGCCTTGGGTGCCACGGTTCCCAGCAATACCTGCTGGCTCACCTCGGCCAGTTCATCCCCGAGCTTGGGAGTGCCGCGGGAGAGGATCTGGGTGGCAACCCGGATGGTGGAATCGCACTGATCCCGCCACTCCATCATCTCTCTGGCCGCCGGATTGGTGGCTTCAAAGAAGTGGTTGGAGAGCGAGAAGAAGCCGGGCAGCGAGTTGGTATAGAGCTCGGCAAACTGGGGAGTGGTCAGCCACTGCAGGAAGGTCATGGCGGCCTCCTTGTTCTTGCTGGCCGGATTCATCCCCATACCGATGTCGGTGTGATCGGTGAAGAAACAGCCATCCCCCTGCTTTGCCACGGGCGGGCGCATGACACCGAAGTCCACCTTGCCGGTGAAGGGGGCAATCTCCCAGGATCCCGCCGCATAGAAGGCAGCCTTGCCCGAGGTGAACAGCTCGTTGGTGGTGGCGTAGTCGCGGCTCTCGCCCCCCTCCCCCAGGTAGTCACGCCAGCGGGCCAGCTCCTCGAACACCTTGACGTATTGCGGGTTGTTGAAGCGCTCCTGGCCCCCGATCAACGCCAATCGACCATCCTCCCCCTTCCAGTAGTTGGGGCCTATGTTCTGGAAACCGAGCTCGGAGGCAACCCAGCTCTCCGAGCCGCTCACGGCGAGGGGAACATAGCGACCATCCGCCTTCACCTTGTCCAGGGCCGCGAAGAATGCCTCGCGGGTCTGGGGAACCGTCAGCCCCAGCTCACTGAAAATCTTCTTGTTGTAGAAGAAGCCGTGAATCACCGATGCCATGGGTACGCAGAAAGTCTGGGCGCCACTGTCGGTCTGCCAGGGGGATTGGGCAAAGCTCGGGAAGTTCTCCATCCCCGCCATCTCGCTCAGCTCCACCAGATGGCCCGCCTTGAACAGGGCCAGGGAGTCGTCAAACGGGCGGCAGGTGATGAGATCCCCCGCCTTGCCCGCCTTGAGGCTGGTCCAGAGGGTCGGCATGTACTCGACGTTCTGCACCCCGTTGAATTTCACCTGAATACCCGGGTGGGCGGCCTCGAATGCAGGAATGATCTTCTGTTCCCACAAGGCCTTGTCATCTATGCGCCAGCTCTCTATCACCAGCTCGCTGGCCATCAGCTGGCCACACAACAGGAGACTCAGGGCCCCGATCCACTTGTTAGCCATAAGTCCTCCTACACCTTGAAATGGGCGATCAATTGCTGCTGCTTGGCGACCAGATCCGCCAGCACCTCACTGCTGCTGGCCGATTCCCGCGCCTCCCGCTCGGTCTCGTAAGCCACATCCGCAATGCCGGCGACATGACGGGCAACCCCCTGACTCACGGAGATCTGTTCCTGGGCGGCATGAGCCACCTGATCCGCCATCGCCTTGATGGCACTCATCCGCTCGGCAATGGATTGCAACGCCTCGTCCATCACCCGGGTCTGGGCCACGCAATCCTGGGTCTGCTCCTGGCTGCGTGCCATCACGGCCACCACGTGCTTGCTGGAACTTTGCAGGTTCTCGATCATGGCCTGGATCTCCTCGGTCGAGGTCTGGGTCCGGTTCGCCAGTGCCCGCACCTCGTCCGCCACCACCGCAAAGCCGCGACCGGCGTCCCCCGCCCGGGCCGCCTCGATGGCCGCGTTCAGCGCCAGCAGGTTGGTCTGCTCGGCGATGCTGCGGATCACGTCGAGGATACTGCCGATGTTGTCGCTGAATTCCCCCAGCTTGTGGGTGATGCCGACCGCCTCTTCCATGGCACCCGCCAGTTGTTCGGTGATCTGGCGCGTAGTCGCCACCTGTTTGCGTCCGGCGCGGGCCTCTTCGTCCGCCAGGTCCACCTCGCGCTTGGTGCCATCGGTGGAACGCGCCACCTCGGTGGCACTCACCTCCAGCTCGGTGATGGCGGCAGCCACCTGATCGGTCTGGCTCTTCTGATCCTGCACCCGTGACATGGCCCGCTCGCTTATCTCGGCGGCGCGGCTCGCCTCGTCCACCAGATGGCGCGAGCCGGCATTGATCTGGGCGAGCAGCTCGCCAGTCTTGTCTGCCAGGGTATTGATGGAGCGGGTCAGGCTGCCAAACTCGCAGCGGCTCTGGTAGTCGATGCGCCGGGTCATGTCACCCGTAGCCATGCGATCCAGCTCCCGATCGATGAGTTGCAGCGGACGCTGGATACTGCGGGCCGTGGTGTAACCGATGAGGAGCGCGGCGGCCGCGGAGATGGCAGACACGATCAGGATCCAGGCGCTGGCGCTGCTGACGGCGTCATCCGCCCCGACCCGGCTCGCGCTGGCAATGCTGCCCGCCGATTTGGCCATCTCGTCCAGCAGCGCCAGGCTGTTGACCAGACTGGTGTCGAGTTGCTGGTTCAGGGACTGCAGCGAGGCCGCCAGTTGCTGGCCATTGCGCATGGTCGCCAGCAACCCTTTCGGGCCGAGGGCCAGCTCCTGCATCCGATCGAGGTTGACGATGAAACGCTGCCTCACGTCATCGGGCACCTGCACCCGTTCGAGCCGTTTGCGTGCCATCTCGATATCCTTGCCGAGCACCTTCTCCAATTCATTGAGATCGGTCTTGGCATCGGCCCGGCGGATGTTTTTCAGATCCCGGGCAATGCCGGAGGTGATGAGTTCGGCCTTGTTGCGCATGGAGCGTTTGCTCGCGGTCTGCTGCAGCAACAGATCGGCGGCCCACTGGTAGGTATCTTCCAGCCGGATGAACGCCAGCTCCAGTTCATGGCGCCGATCGAGTGCGGCCACCCACTGACCGTGCTGGGTCAGCACCTGATCCGCCAACCCGTAGAACTCGCGGGTCGCCCCGTCGACCTGGCGGAACCGCTCGCTCGCCTCGGCCACCCCGTCAAACCGGGCCATCTCCTTGCTCTGGGCCAGGAAACGCTCCTGCTGCGCCTTGAACTGGCTGGCCAGTTGCGGCAACTGGGCCGCCTCCTCGCTGGTTCTGTAGGTGAGCACCCAGCGGTTGCTGTCCTGCAGTGCGCCCTTGAGCCCGGCGACCGCGATCACCAGGGGGGTGGCACGATCAGAAACCTGGGAGAGCCCCTCGTTGATCCCCCGGATCTTCAGAATACTGATGAAGCCGAGCAGAACCAGCAACAACAGCATCAGCACGAAGCCGGCGATGATCCGCTGCACAATAGATAAACCCATGGAGGCATCCTCACTCGTTGGGGAAAGGGGTGAATGCCGAGGTTATCGGCAGCGGGATGCAATGGAATAGCAGTTCGTGACGCGATGGCGGGCCAGATCACAGTTGGCGTGACATGGCAGGCAGAAAAGGGCCCGAACAGAGCCGGGCCAAAGAGACATGCTTGTTGTCATGGCCGTGCACCGGCCACGTTTGTCATCAGAAGCGGTAACCGACGCCGAACATGAAGGCCACCGGATCGATGGAGGTGTTGATGGTGCCCACGGCGGTATGCACATCGGTATCGATGTCGATGAGCCAGGCAGAGGCGTTGACGAACCAGCGGTCATTGATCGCCATGTCCAGGCCCACCTGACCCGCCATCCCCCAGGAGGAGTCCACGCTCACATCCGTCCCGGCCAGGGCACCGCGCCCTTCCTCGTCGAAGAAGGTGGTGTAGTTGATACCGGCCCCCACATAGGGGCGCACCTTGCTGTTGGCATCACCGAAGTAGTACTGCGCCATCAGGGTCGGCGGCAGGTGTTTGACCTTGGCGACCTCACCCAGGCCGGCAGTCGACACCGAGTGGGAGAAGGGGGTCGCGGCCAGCAGCTCGACACCCCAGTTGTCCGTCAACATGTAGGAGAGGGTCAGGCCAAGCTGCATGTTGCTGTCGATCTCCAGCTCGCCCGTCCCCAGCACGTTGTCACTGCTGGTCTGGGGAGAGACGAACGCCAGGCCACCACGGACCAGGATGTCACCGGCCTGATGTGCCATGGCGACGGGGGAAGCAAAAGCGGCTGCGATTAACAGAGGAAGGATCTTTTTCATCACATTATTCCTTTTTTGTTTTCTTTCTATGTTGCAAGCCCGAAAACTATAAAAGGATGTGAATGGCCGGTTATTGATTTAGCTCAATAGTTATCAAGAAATAGATAGATGTACACGGCAGCTTTGATTGGGCAGTCAAACCGCAGATGAAAATAAAAAGTCATTCAAATACATGATGATGCCTTAAATTACCGCATCATCATGAAATGTAAAATACCAATTAAATACACCTTAAACACCTTCATATCACCTTTCAATTGTTGTTTAATTATGCCCCTGGGCGTATTTTATTAATGCGATGTAACCACGCTGTAATTTGAATTTTATGAAACCACAGACACGCAAAGACAAAATTCTCGGCATTCTTGCCGCCATCTGGGGGATAGGTTCCTTCCTCTTCATTCTGCTGGGTTTCCTGTTTGCCCTCGCCTTCCTGATGCTGACACACTGAGTCTGCCGGACGAGTCCCTCTTTTCTCCCTCTCATCCCTGGCCGGGCGCCAGACCGGCGCACCTCGCCCACCGGCCAACAAAAAAGGGGCCCTGGCCCCTTTTTCTCGAGTGACGCTTATTTCTCCAGTAGAGGAGCGAGGAAGCGCGCCGTGTGGGACTCCTTGCAACGGCTCATCTCCTCAGGCGTACCCGTCACCAGAATACGGCCACCACCAGCGCCCCCTTCCGGGCCCAGATCAACGATCCAGTCCGCGGTTTTGATGACGTCCAGGTTGTGCTCGATGATGACGATGGTGTTGCCCCGATCCCGCAGTTGGTGCAGTACCTTGAGCAACTGCTGGATATCGTGGAAGTGCAGCCCCGTGGTCGGTTCGTCCAGAATATAGAGGGTCTGGCCGGTGTCCCGCTTGGAGAGCTCCCGCGCCAGCTTGACCCGCTGCGCCTCGCCGCCAGAGAGCGTGGTGGCGGACTGACCGAGCCGGATGTAGGAGAGGCCCACGTCCATCAGGGTCTGCAGCTTGCGCGCCACCGCCGGCACCGGATCGAAGAAGGCACGGGCATCTTCCACCGTCATCTCGAGGATTTCGTGGATGTTCTTGCCCTTGTACTTCACCTCCAGGGTCTCGCGGTTGTAGCGCTTGCCCTTGCAGACGTCGCACGGCACGTAGACGTCCGGCAGGAAGTGCATCTCCACCTTGATGACCCCGTCCCCCTGGCACGCCTCGCAGCGTCCCCCCTTCACGTTGAAGGAGAAGCGGCCCGGCTGGTAGCCACGGGAACGCGCCTCCTGGGTGCCGGAGAGCAGCTCGCGGATCGGGGTGAACAGGCCGGTGTAGGTGGCCGGGTTGGAGCGCGGGGTGCGGCCGATGGGGCTCTGGTCGATATCCACCACCTTGTCCAGATGCTCCAGCCCCTCGACGCTGCGATAGGGCGCAGGCGTGGACTCGGTGGCCTTGTTCAGCTCGCGGTGGGCGATGCGGAACAGGGTGTCATTGATCAGGGTCGACTTGCCGGAACCGGAGACGCCGGTGACGCAGGTCATCACGCCGATGGGCAGATCCAGGTTGACGTTGCGCAGGTTGTTGCCGCTCGCCCCTTTCAATTTCAGCCACTTGCCGGTGAGCGGGGTGCGCTCGGCCGGGATGGCGATCTGCTTGCGCCCGGAGAGGTAGTCACCGGTCAGGGACTCGGGGTTCGCGATGATCTCCTCCGGCGTCCCCTGGGCGACGATGGCACCGCCGTGCACGCCAGCCCCCGGACCGATGTCGAGCACATGGTCGGCGAGGCGAATGGCATCCTCATCGTGCTCCACCACGATCACGGTGTTGCCGAGATCACGCAGGTGAGTCAGGGTCTTGAGCAGCCGCTCGTTGTCACGCTGATGCAGACCGATGGAGGGCTCGTCCAGCACGTACATGACCCCCACCAGGCCAGCCCCGATCTGGCTGGCCAGCCGGATCCGCTGCGCCTCGCCGCCGGAGAGGGTCTCGGCGCTGCGCGACAGGCTCAGATAGTTGAGGCCGACGTTCACCAGGAAGCCGAGCCGCTCGACGATCTCCTTGAGGATCTTGTCCGCTATCTGGGCACGCTGACCGGACAGGTTCAACCCTTCGAAGAAGGCCAGGGCATCGCCGATGGACTGCTCGGCGATGGCGGGCAGGTTGCGATTGTCCACGAAGACGTGGCGGGCTTCTTCCCGCAGTCGGCTGCCACCGCAACTGGTACAGGACTTGTTGGCGATGTATTTGGCCAGTTCTTCCCGCACCGCGTTGGATTCGGTCTCCCGGTAGCGGCGCTCCATGTTGTGCAGGATCCCCTCGAACGGGTGCTTGCGCACCACCACGTCGCCGCGGTCATTCATGTAGCGGAACTCGATCTCGGTGCGCCCGGAACCACGCAGGATCACCTCCTGGGTCTTGAGCGGCAGATCCTCCCAGGGGGTCTCCAGGTCGAACTTGTAGTGATCGGCCAGGGATTTGAGCATCTGGAAGTAGTAGAAGCTGCGTTTGTCCCAACCACGGATGGCGCCGCCGGCCAGGCTCTGGCCCGGATCATGGATGAGCTTGGCGGGATCGAAATACTGCTGCACCCCGAGACCGTCACAGGTGGGGCAGGCCCCCGCCGGGTTGTTGAAGGAGAAGATCCGGGGCTCCAGCTCCGACATGGAGTAACCGCACTCGGGGCAGGCGAAGTTGGCGGAGAAGGTCATGGGGGCAACCCCATCCTCCCCGTCCATCGGCACCACCAGCACGATGCCGCCGGAGAGAGTCAGCGCCGTTTCGAACGATTCGGCCAGGCGCAGCGCCAGGTCATCGCGCACCTTGAAGCGATCCACCACCACCTCGATGGTGTGCTTCTTGTGCAGCTCCAGGGCGGGAGGATCCGACAGATCGCACACTTCGCCGTCGATGCGGGCGCGGATGTAACCCTGGGCCGCCAGGTTCTCCAGCAGCTTGGTGTGCTCCCCCTTGCGGTTGCGCACCACGGGGGCCAGCAGCATCAGCTTGGCGCCTTCGGGCTGGGCCAGCACCTGATCCACCATCTGGCTGATGGTCTGGGCCGCGAGCGGAATGGCGTGGGTCGGGCAGCGTGGCTCGCCGACCCGGGCGAACAGCAGCCGCAGGTAGTCGTAAATCTCGGTGATGGTGCCGACGGTCGAGCGCGGGTTGTGGGAGGTGGACTTCTGCTCGATGGAGATGGCAGGCGACAGCCCCTCGATGTGGTCCACGTCCGGCTTCTCCATCAGGGAGAGGAACTGGCGGGCATAGGCGGAGAGCGATTCCACATAGCGGCGCTGCCCCTCGGCATAGAGGGTATCGAACGCCAGGGAGGATTTGCCCGAACCGGACAGGCCGGTGACCACGATCAGCTTGTCACGTGGCAGGATCAGGTTGATGTTCTTGAGGTTGTGGGTGCGGGCACCCCGGATCACGATTTTTTCCATCTTGTTGCGCGCTCGATACGGGAACCAGAGCGGGCCAGTATGGCATAGAGACTACTGGATGAATAGACAGTCTTTCCTTCCGTGCCCCTTCCTCAGAGATACTCCTTGGCCCAGCTCACCGCCTGCAGCCGGTTCTTGACGTTCAGCTTCTTGAAGACGTTGTAGAGATGGGATTTGACGGTGTGTTCGCTCACGAACAGGCTGTCGGCGATCTCGGTGTTGGAGGCCCCCGTCATCAGGTGGCGCACGATCTCCTGCTCGCGGGCGGTCAGCAGCGTCTGCTGGCGCAGGGGTTGCCCGCTCCCCTTGCGGTAGTAGTCCACCAGGTCGCACAGCAGGTGGCGCGGGATCCAGTACTCCCCCTGCAACACCTTGCGGATGCCGAAGACCAGCCTGTCCAGCGTGTCCTGACGAAAGAAGAGCCCGCTGGTATGGGGCCACATCAGCAGCAGCTCTTTGTTGGTGCTGGTCGGGGCATTGAGCAACACGGCACTGGCCTCGCCAAAGCGCTGGCAGATGGCATTGCTCCACAGCTCCTGCTGGGTCGACTTGAGGTAGTCCAGATCGATCAGCAGCAAGGTTTTGGGGGCGCCCTCTGCAACGTCTGGCAGGTCATTCAGCTCCCCCACCAGCAAGATGGGCAGACCAAGCTCTTCACTGAGGTGACGCTGGAAACGGGAGGCTTGTGCGTTATTTTCGGTGATCAGCACCAGGAGGGAGTCGGGCGTCATCAAGAGAACTTCCTTGCACATTCGAGTCGGGGCTTTTTGGCAAGGAAGAGTACCAATCCCCCTCCCGGCTGCAGCATTAAAAAAGTATTAGACGCATCGGTGGCTCCTTTGAAGCCCAGCAATTTTCCAGCCAATACAATTGGCTAGCACGCCCCCCCCATTTGGGGGGTCAAGTAGTGCCGGTGCGCACCATAACAGCTCCGCCCTCTTCACGCAGCCTGCCCCAGCCGCCTCCCCTTGCTGGTGACACCTTACCTCGGGTAAGTTACTCAGGCTGTGGCGATCCATTGACGCCACAGTGGCAGGGAAGATGTGCGCTCATGCCCGCCAACTGGTACTATGGCGGCCAAACGCTGCGGCCGATCCATGACGCCTCTGCCGGCAAGCTCCGGCGCAGCCAGGACACTGAAGAGAGATGACACCCAGCCAGGGCGCGCATCTCGTTGCAAACAAACGCATTATTGAATGGGCCCAGGCATCTGGCCTGGCCGGTATACATAAGGGTGGAAGAGAGATTATGGCCAGTCGAGGCATCAACAAAGTCATTCTGATCGGTAACCTGGGGCAAGACCCGGAAGTGCGCTACATGCCGAGCGGCGGTGCCGTGACTAACATCACCCTGGCCACCTCCGATACCTGGCGCGACAAGCAGACCGGTGAGCAGAAAGAGCGCACCGAATGGCACCGTGTCGTCTTCATGGGCAAGCTGGCCGAAGTGGCCGGCGAGTACCTGAAGAAGGGCTCCCAGGTCTATGTGGAAGGCAAACTCCAGACCCGTAAATGGCAGGATCAGAGCGGCCAGGAGCGCTACACCACCGAGGTGCTGGTCGACAGCTTCACCGGTGTGATGCAGATGCTGGGTGGCCGTCCGCAGGGCGGTGGCCAGGGCATGGGCGGCCAGTCATCCCAGGGCAACTGGGGCCAGCCGCAACAGGCTGCACCGCAACAGAACATGCAACGTCCTGCTGCCCCGCAGCAGAACATGCAACCGCAAGGCGGTTACGGCCGTCCGGCCCAGCAGCCACAATCTGCCCCGCCGGTCTACAACGAACCGCCGATGGATTTCGACGACGATATTCCGTTCTGATCCCCTGCGGCAGGCCCTGATTCATCAGGGCCTTTTTTTACCTGTTTCTGACGCATTCACCTCCCCCGACGACCATGTTGCTGCCACTTTCCCCCGCTTTACGTCCCCTTCGTCCAGGCTTGTGGCTATCATCGAGACGATTTCTCCCTTCGGGAACCTGCATGAACTACTTGAGTCGTCTGCTGTGCCTCGCCCTGCTGATGTTCGGCAGCCACCTTGCCGCGGAGCCGCTGCGGGTGGGAGTCAGTTTTGCCATTCCTCCCTATGTCATCAGCCACGAAGACAGGGGCATCGAACTCGATCTCATGCGAGAGGCCTTCGCAGGCAGCCCCCATGAGCTGCAGGTCGTCTATCTTCCCCTGGAGCGCACCTTCAGGATGCTGGAGGAAGGCAAGCTGGACGCCATCATCAACGTCAAACCCGGCATGCTGGAAAGCGCCTACCTCTCACAGCCGGTGATCACCTTCCACAACCGGGTCTTTACCCTGGCGCCGACGGCAGTCCACACCATGAAGGATTTGCAGACCCTGCGAGTCAGTGCCTTCCAGCGTGCACGGCAGATCCTGGGAACGACCTTCTCCGACATCGTCGACCAGAATTCCCGTTATGAAGAGGTGGCGAGGCAGGAGGGACAGGTACAGCGGCTCCTGCTCGGGCGCACCGATGCCGTGATCCTGGAACAACGGGTGTTCTACTACTATCTGGCGCAGTTGCTCGGGGATGACCAGGAGGGCGACCGCTATCCCAAGGACAAGGTCAGACAGCACGACCTCTTCCCCCCGACTCACTACCACTTCGCCTTTCGCGAGGCGAGCCACCGACAATGGTTCGACAGACAGCTCGCCAAGATGAAGGCGGACGGGCGCTATGAGCGGATTTTTGCCGCCTATGGCACCACCTCTACTGCCGGAGACAAAAAAGCCAGCCCATGATGGACTGGCTTGATACCGGCTCCGGGGAGCCGCAGTGGATGGAGCGTTACTTCATCGCGCTGCCGTTTTTCAGCTCTGCTTTCTGCCGTTTGGCTTCGCGTTTCTCTTTCAGTGACATCTGCGGTTTTTTCTTGGCATCTTTGCCGTGATGCTGTTCTTTGTTGCTCATCATCAGACTCCAAAAAGGTTACCTGGACAGTTGGAACGGGTGTTCCAGCATGTCAGCCGAATCGTGGATTTCAGTACGCCAACAGTGACGATCGGGGATCGCACTGGCCTCAGCATACTCCCAATCTTCCGCCGGGATCCAGCCTCCCGGCAGCGCCTGTCAGCCAGGCTTTCCCGCGGCGTGCTCCCCCGGAAATGACGACCGGGCGACACTTTTGGCATCCGGGGACGGATGGTCAGCCTGTCCCCGATGGATGTGTGTTAGGGTGGGCATTCAACGATCGCAGGAGCGCGTCATGAAGAAGCTGGAAATGAAGGATCTGACCGAGGCCGAGAAAGCCGAGATTGCCCTGCTGGTGCAAAAGGCCCAGGCCAATGCCGATCACACCCTGACCAACGGGGAGCGCAACAAGATCCGCGAAGCAGGACGCCAGAAGATCGCCGCCGATCGCGCCCAGGCCGCCAAGGCGGCTTCCGCACTGGCGCGGGAGAAAGCCAAGGAGCGAGCCAGTGCCCAAGTACTGCCCGACACCTTCAACTGGTCCGATTCCGTCAGCAACAAATACCGTGGCAGACGGTAACGGCAGCATGAATGCACGCAGAAGACTCTGCTGAAAAAAAAGCGGCTGGCAGAGCGTCATGTCATCCCCCTGAAAAGGGCAGCAGGAGGCGCCTGGCAGCAGACGCACATCCGGATAAAACGCCGATCCAGCCATCACCGTCAGAAATGAATACCAAGATAAAGATTGCCATGACAGGGTGTGCGTGTTCTAATCGTTTTCGATGGTTCGGTAGTTCAGACCTGATTATGTTAGGCAGTCATCTTAAAGCAGTGATTTGTGCAGGCAGTTATCCCCGATAATTCTTGCCAGATAATTCTCCTTCTTTAGTGCTCCCCATACGTATTTCTGACGAAAAATCATGGATTGCCGCTCCGGTGGCGTTTCACTAATCACTACTCAAGGAAATTATCATGTCCAAAATGACTGGTACCGTAAAATTCTTCAACGCCGAGAAAGGCTTCGGTTTCATCTCCCCGGCTGACGGCAGCAAAGACGTGTTCGTTCACTTCTCCGCCATCCAGTCCAACGGTTTCAAAACCCTGGAAGAAGGTCAGCGCGTTGAGTTCACCATCGAGCAAGGCCAGAAAGGCCCGGCTGCTGCGAACGTCGTTCCGCAGTAATTCAAGCCGGAGCTCCTTCCCCTCTTTGGGCAAGGGCCTCAGCAAGAATTGAAAAAAACCCGCTTCGGCGGGTTTTTTGTTGCCCGTTTCCGGGTGGCCGACCTGTTGCCCTGCTTCGCTCTCGCCACGGGCAGCAAAAAGGGCACCCTTATGGTGCCCCATTTCCTGGTCAGGTTCCTTACAGGGGCAGGCTGATCCGCGCCTCCAGCCCCCCCTCCTGGCGATTGTGAAGGCTGAGCTCACCGCCGTGCTGGTGCACCAGGGTGCGGGCGATGGCGAGCCCCAGTCCCACGCTGCCAGACTCGGTGTTGCGGGCTTCATCCAGGCGCACGAAGGGCTTGAACACCTCCTCAAGCTGGCTCTCCGCAATCCCCGGCCCCTGATCGCGAACCAGGATCAGCAATTCGCCGTCACCGCGCACCAGCGAGACCTCGGCCCCCCCTGCGTACTTGATGGCGTTGCCGATGAGGTTTTGCAGCACCCGGCGCAGGGTGTTGGCGCGGCAGGCGTAAACCTCCTTGCCCTCGGCCAGGCAGGTGACGGGCTGGCCCATGTCGGCATAGTCGTCACACAGGCTCTCCAGCAGGCTGACCAGATCCAGCTCCCGGGTCGCCTCCTGCTGCCCCTCCTCCCGGGCAAAGCTCAGGGTCGCCGCCAGCATCTGCTCCATCTGCTGCAGGGTCTGCTGGAAGCGCTCCTTGTCTTCCCCGTCCGCCAGAAACTCGCTGCGCAGCCGCAGGCTGGTGATGGGGGTGCGCAGGTCGTGGGAGATGGCGGCCAGCATCCGGGTTCTGTCCTGCACGAAGCGATCGAGCCGGGTGTGCATCCGGTTGAAGGCCTGGATGGACTCGCGGATCTCGGTGGGCCCCTCCTCGCGCAGGGGCTCGATGTCCTCACCACGCCCCAGCCTGTCGGCGTTGGCCGCCAGTTGCTTGAGGGGACGGGTCGCCCGGCGGAACAGCCAGATCATCAGGCCGATCACCAGGCTCGCCACCAGCAGCAGGTTGAGGGTAGTCTGCCAGGACCAGCTCGCTGTCTCCTTGTCCACCAGGGAGCTGAACTGGAGCCAGCCGCCGTTGGGCAGTTCGATGGAGCCGTAGAGCCGCATGTCCTGGGGCGGCGGCATGCCGTTGCGATCCTTCATCATGCGGTTGTGGTGCTGCCAGGCCCGGCTGCGCTGGATGTCCTGCTTCAGCTCGGCGCTGATCTCCACCGCCAGGGAGGATGGATAGCCGAGCTTGGCCCGCACCAGCTTCTCGAAGCGGGGGCTGCGGTTGTCCGGCTGCAACGGCTCGTCGGCCAGACGCAGCAGCAGGGTCTCGCTGCGGCTCGCCTTGAGGATCTCGTGATAGAGGGAAGGAGGAGAGAGGGAGAGCAGGCGCACCACGGAGATGATGCGCTGCATGGCGTTGCGGCTGTTGACGTAACCGAGGGCCTCCTCCCTGTCCGAGCGGTAGATCTGGATACTGAGCAGCTGGATCAGTACCAGCCCCGCCAGGGCCACCAGCACTATCTGGCCGGTCAACCCCTTGGGCAGCAGCCTGGCGAAGACGCGCTTGATCATGTCGGCCTCACTCCTGGGTCACGTCGGCGGCGAACAGGTAACCGCCACCCCAGATGGTCTTGATGAGCTCGGGATTCTTGGGATCCCGCTCCAGCTTGCGCCGCAGTCGGCTCACCAGGGTATCGATGGCGCGATCGAAGGCCACCGCCTCCCGGCCACGGGCCAGATCCAGCAACTGATCCCGGCTCAGCACCCGCTGGGGCCGCTCCAGAAACACCTTGAGCAGATCGAACTCGGCGGTGGAGAGGCTCATCCCCACCCCCTCCTCGTCCACCAGCTCACGGCGATTGACGTCGAGCAGCCAGCGATCGAAGCGCAGATCCCGGGTCAAGGTCTCCGGCACGGGCAGGCTCTCCGCCTGGGTACGGCGCATCACCGCCTTGATGCGGGCCAGCAGCTCCCGCGGGTTGAACGGCTTGGAGAGGTAGTCGTCCGCCCCCATCTCCAGGCCGATGATGCGGTCCGTCTCCTCCCCCATGGCGGTCAGCATGATGATCGGCAGGCGGGATTTGACCCTGAGCTCGCGGCACAGGGTGAGGCCATCCTCCCCCGGCATCATCAGATCCAGCACCAGCAGGTCGAACTCCCGCTCATCCAGCAGCCGCTTCATCTCCTTGCCATCGCGGGCGCAACTGACGCGCATGCCATGCTGCTCCAGAAAGCGCTTGAGCAGATCGCGGATCTCGCTGTGGTCATCGACCACCAGAATATGAGGGCTGCCTTGGTTCATCATCATCTCTCCGTTATCGGGCTGGGGCGATTATACGAAAATCAACCGGGCGGGTTGTGTCAAAGTGTGCCAGCATGCCCCTGTGCCACACTCTGCTACAAAATAGGCTTCTACTGGCAAATTTCAGACACTTCCACGGTGTTTACTGGATACCAAGGCGAAAGAGCCTCTACCCGTACACATCCGACAGGAGTTACCCATGAAAAAGCTGACCAAGACCCTGCTGACCGCCACCCTGATCCTCGGCCTGCCGCTGGGCGCCTATGCCGCCAGCGAGGCGGTCTCCACCGCGCAACCGACCCAGGCCACGGCGACCGGTTGCCCCATGGACGGTACCGGCATGATGGGCGGCAAGCATCATGGCGGCCGCCACGACAAGATGGCCCGCATGAAGAACATGACCCCGGAACAAATCCAGGCCCATCTGCAACAGCGCTACGACAAGATTGAAGATCCGGCCAAGAAGGCGGAGTTCGTGAAGAACCTTGGTCTGCGTGCCGACGGCATGATCAAGCACGCCGAGGTGATGAAGCAGTTCGCAGAAGCAAACCAGTAAATCGACGTAATGAAGCGGTTTGCCGAAGCAGACCAGTAAGTCGAGATGATCAAGCTGTTCGCAGAAGCAAACCAGTAAATCGACGTAATGAAGCCGTTTGCCGAAGCAGACCAGTAAGTCGAGGTGATCAAGCTGTTCGCAGAAGCAAACCAGTAAATCGAAGTAATGAAGCCGTTTGCCGAAGCAGACCAGTAAGTCGAGATGATCAAGCTGTTCGCAGAAGCAAACCAGTAAGGCGACGTAATGAAGCGGTTTGCCGAAGCAGACCCGTGATCCGGCGGGGCCCTGCCCCGACACCGGCAAAAACGACAGGGTGGCGCAAGCCACCCTTATTTTGTCTCCACCCCCAGTTTTTCACCTTTTCCTGCCTGGCCGCATCATGTTATGTGAGCGATAACAAACGTTTCACTTTCGAAATAAATCATAATGGTCCCTCACACAACAGACGCGGGCACGATCCCGGGCACAGTGGACAGGAGTCGTTATGGGATGGAATCTGGGCACAATCAAGGGGCGCTATACCGCCGTTTTTCTGGGCTTCATGGCGCTGGTGTGCGCCCTGACGGTGATCGGCATCCAGATCTGGATCACCCCCGCCCTGCAAAAAGCGGGGGAGGAGAACGTGGCGCTGCGAGTCGGCGAGATAGCGACCGATATCCGTGACCAGCTCAACGGGGTACAGACCCAGTCGCGCAGCATCACCCAGCTGGTGGCACAACTGCCGAGCGAGCAGATAGATGCCCAGCTCCCGGCCCTCATCGACCAGTACGGCAACGGCATGGTCTTCGGTGGCGGCATCTGGCCCCTGCCGGACAAGCGGGAGGCGGGACGCGCCAAGTTCAGTACCTTCTTCCACAGGGATGCCTCCAACGCCCTCATTCCCAACACCTACTGGAACTCGGCAGAGGCGCCCAACTATTTCGATCAGCCCTGGCACAAGGCCGGCCAGCAGGCGCCCCGTGGCGTCTGTGCCTGGGCCGCCGCCTACAAGGATGGCGCGAGCCAGCAGCCGAGAACCAACTGCGCCATGGGGATCTACCAGGATGGCGCCCTCTACGGGGTGTCGACCATAGACGTCACCCTGGGCTTCTTCAACGACCTGGTGGCCAAGAAAGAGCAGGAGATCGGCGGTCAGGTGATGATCATCGAGGCTGACGGCAAGATCCTGAGCCGCAACGCCCGTCTGACCGGGGATGTGGTGCTCGGCAACCTCTCCGCCCACGCCGACTATCCCTTCGCCCTCGCCATCAGCGGCCTGCTGGGCCAGGATGCGAGCAAGGGGCAGCTGCGCACCACCTTCCAGGATCAGGGTGAGGAACAGACCCTGCTGATGGAGGCCATCGAAGGGACCCCCTGGTTGCTGGCCGCCGCCCTGCCTACCCGCACCCTGACCCAGGACAGCCGGGATGTGCTCGCCACCCTGGCGAGCATCCAGCTCCCCCTGGCGGGGCTGCTGTTCGTGCTCATGGTGCTGGCCATCAGCCAGCTTGGCAGCCGCCTGCAGACCCTCAAGCTCAACATCGACGCCCTCAGCGCCGGCGACGCCGATCTGACCGCCCGCATCCAGGTCAAAGGGCATGACGAGCTGGACAACATCGCCCTGTCGGTCAACCGCTTCATCGCCTTCCTGCAACAGATGATGGTGCAGGTGACCGCCGCCACCGACCTCATCACCCGCGAGCTGGCCCAGCTCGATCAGCAGACCGGGCAGGCCAGGCGGATCCTGGGGGAACATGCCAGCGAAACCGATCAGGTCGTCACCGCCCTCAACGAACTCAGCTCCACCGCCGACAGCGTTGCCCGCCACGCCAACGACTCCGCCAGCTTCACCGAGGCCGCCAACGGTCAGGCGGCCAGCTCCCGCAAGGTGGTGGGATCGGCCTCCGCCAGCGTGGTGGCCCTCATCGACGAGGTGGATCTCGCCGCCGCCAAGGTGCTGGAGATGCAGGAAGATGCCCAGCAGATCGGCAGCGTGCTCGGAGTGATCGGCGGCATCGCCGCCCAGACCAACCTGCTGGCGCTCAACGCCGCCATCGAGGCGGCCCGGGCCGGTGAACAGGGCCGGGGCTTCGCGGTGGTGGCCGACGAGGTGCGTGCCCTCGCGGCACGCACCCAGAACAGCACCGCCGAAGTGGGCAGCATGTTGTCACGGCTCACCCAGGGGGTCGCCGAGGCAGTGGTCGCCATGGAGCAGACCAAGCGCAGTTGCCAGGCGGCGGCCGACACCACGGGGCAGGTCACCGGCGGCCTCGACACCATGGCCGACGCCGTAGTGCAGATCCACGATCTCAGCAGCCAGATCGCCACCGCTGCCGAGGAGCAGAGCCGGGTGACCGAGGAGATCAACCGCAACATGGTGAGCATTCGCGACATGCTGAACCTCCTGGTGGAGAACGGCGGCAACACGGAGCAGAGCGCCGCCACCCTGCTGGGGTCCAACCGCCAGTTGCTGGCTCTGGTACACCGCTTCAAGGTGTGAGCCTGAACACCAGGCAGCAAAAAGGGGCCCGCGGGCCCCTTTTTCATTCACTTTGCCAGGACTCAGGCCTTGTTGGCCAGGTTCAGGGTCTTCACGGTCTCGCCTTCGAACTTGATGACCACGTTCTTCTGGGCCACTTCGGAGTCTTTCAGCAGGGACTTGGTGGTCTCGGCCAGCAGCGGGGAGGCCTTGTTCAGAGCGTCCAGGTCATAGGTCCACACTTCCAGACCGGCGTCGGTCTTGGTGCTGGCCGGGGCGCCCAGCTTGTCCTTGATGGCCTGCTTGTTGGAGCCGCCTTCCTTGATGTCCAGGGCCTTCTTGATCGCTTCGTTGGAAGCGGTGTCCATGGCGTTGCCAGCCATCTCTTTGGCGGTGCTGGTGACGCTGCTGGTCACGGTGTCGGTCAGGGAATCCATCAGGCCGGCGTGGGCAACCAGAGGCAGGGCGGTCAGGGCAATCAGCAAGGACTTTTTCATGAAGATACATCTCGCAAGAATGAAAAGAGCGCGCATGAAATCAGCGGGATGAATTGGAGTCAAGAAAATCCCTTGGTCAAGCCGTATTCGGGGGGGAAAAGCCCCGTAGCGGCTCCGACCAGTGCCCTTGTCAGCCGCTGAGCTGGTCCTTGCCCGCCAGCTTGGCCCGGTAGAGCGCCCTGTCGACCCGTGCCATCAGGTGGGACACCTGCTCGTCGGGGTCGGACTCCACCAGCCCGAAACTCAAGGTCACGGGCTCGATCCCCTTGACCCTGGCATGGCTCAGGCGCTGCCTCAGCTTTTCGGCCACCACCCGGGCGTCGGGCAACCGGGTATTGGGAAGCACCAGCATGAACTCGTCACCCCCCCAGCGGGCCAGCAGATCGATCTCGCGGATGCAGCCCCGGGTCAGCTGCACGATATCGATCAGGGTCTGGTCCCCCACCCCGTGGCCATGGCGATCATTGATCTGCTTGAAGTCGTCCACGTCCATGGCGATCACGGCAAAGGGCTCCTTGAAGCGCTTGGCGCGCTCATGCTCCAGCCGCACCGCCTGCTCCAGCCGATAGCGGCTGGCCGCGCCGGTCAGGGAATCCGTCTCCGCCAGGCGGCGGTTCTCCTCTACCTGGAACTGCAATGCCTGGTTGAGCCGCTCCAGTTCGGCGGTACGCTGTGCCACCTGCTGCTCCAGGGTGCGGTTTTGCAGCTCCAGCCTGGCGTAGAGTTCCCGCTGGGCGTGGATGTTGCGGTGTGCCCCCACCATCCTGGCGACACTGCCGTCCGGGTTGCGTGCGACGATGCGGCCGCAATCCGCCACCCAGAGGTAGTCACCGTTACGGCAACGGCAGCGGTATTCGGCCCGGTAGTCTGCCGCCCGCCCGCTCAGACAGGCATCGAAGCTCTCCATGACCTGCGCCAGATCGTCCGGGTGGATCAGGTTCTCCCAGGTGAAGACGGTGTTGTCGAGGGAGTGGGGCTCATACCCCAGCATCTGATACCAGCCGGGATAGCGATGGACATAGCCGGTGTTGGCATTCCAGTCCCAGAGACCGTCGCTCACGACCTCCAGCATGCCGCTCATCACGGCCTCGTCGAGGGCCGGTAGCCTTGTCATCTCATTGTCATGCAGCATGAAAACCTTCCTTGTTCTGCTACTCGGCGCCACGGATCCGCTTGTTGACCTGGCGGGAAAACCGGGCCTGCCGGTCGAGCCTTCAAGGGGGCGACTGGCCTCGACACCCCGTCATGACGGGTTATCGGCCAGGTTGTCCTCTTGTTGAACAACAGTAGCAGCCCGCACACTTTCGAGTCTTGCGCGCCGTCACGCTCCCTTCCGTTCTTCTGCCGGCCAGATTGCACCACGGCGGTGCACACCTTTGGCGCAGCCCTGCCCATATTGGGCAAGCCTCGCTGACCAGGGCTGCGATTAATAAGCAAGTGTATGAATAAAAAGAAAAATACTTTTCTGGCGCAATATTTGCCTTTATCTGGGTGAACCACAAGGATTGGGGATATTGCATGAAATTAATCACCGCCATCATCAAGCCGTTCAAACTCGACGACGTGCGCGAAGCCATCGCCAACCTCGGCGTCGAGGGGCTGACGGTTTCCGAGGTCAAGGGGTTTGGCCGCCAGAAGGGGCACACCGAGCTGTACCGGGGTGCCGAATACCAGGTGGATTTCCTGCCCAAGGTAAAGCTGGAGATCGCCACCCTGGCCGACAACGTCGAGCAGATCATCGAAGCCATCAGCAAGGCCGCCCACACCGGCAAGATAGGTGACGGCAAGATCTTCGTTTATGACCTGCAGGCCGCCGTGCGCATCCGCACCGGCGAGACCGACGCAGACGCCCTTTGATACGACTGGAACTGAGGAATACGACATGGAAGAGTTGATCACATCCGTCAGCGAGCTGCGCTATGCACTCGACACCTTCTACCTGCTGATCTCCGGCGTGCTGGTCATGTGGATGGCCGCCGGGTTCGCCATGCTCGAAGCCGGCCTGGTCCGCGCCAAGAACACCACCGAGATCCTGACCAAGAACATCCTGCTCTATGCCATCGCCTGCATCATGTTCCTGCTGGTCGGCTACAACATCATGTACGTGGACAACAGCGCCGGCGGCTGGCTGCCGAGCTTTGGCAGCCTGATGGGCAGCCAGGCGGACGACGCGGGCCACTCCCTGCACTCCGACTTCTTCTTCCAGGTGGTGTTCGTCGCCACCGCCACCTCCATCATCTCAGGTGCGGTGGCAGAGCGGATGAAGCTCTGGTCCTTCCTGCTGTTCTGCGTGGTGATGACCGGCTTCATCTACCCCGTGGAAGGCTACTGGAGCTGGGGCGGCGGCTTCCTGAAAGAGGCGGGCTTCTCCGACTTCGCAGGCTCCGGCATCGTCCACATGGCGGGCGCTGCCGCTGCCCTGGCCGCCGTGCTGCTGCTCGGCCCCCGTCGCGGCAAATATGGCAAGCAAGGGGAGATCTACCCCATCCCCGGCTCCAACCTGCCACTCGCGACCCTGGGCACCCTGATCCTCTGGATGGGCTGGTTCGGCTTCAACGGTGGCTCCCAACTGGCGCTCTCCAGCGCCGCTGACGCCACCGCCATCGGCACCGTGTTCGTCAACACCAACGCCGCCGCGGCCGCCGGTGTGGTCGGCGCCCTGCTGGTCAGCAAGCTCACCTGGGGCAAGGCGGATCTCACCATGATCCTCAACGGCGCCCTCGGCGGTCTGGTCGCCATCACCGCCGACCCGGCCTCCCCCAGCCCGCTGTTCGCCAGCCTTATCGGCGCCCTGGCCGGTGCCCTGGTGGTCTACGCCATCGTCGCCTTCGATCGCCTGAAGATCGATGATCCGGTCGGTGCCATCTCGGTACACGGCGTCTGCGGCCTGTTCGGCCTGATGGTGGTGCCCTTCTCCAACACGAGCGCCACCTTCGGTGCCCAGTTGCTGGGTGCTGCCACCATCTTCGGCTGGGTCTTTGTCGTCTCCCTCGTGGTCTGGAGCCTGCTCAAGGCCACCATGGGCCTGCGGGTCAGCGAAGAGGAAGAGATGATGGGTGTGGATGTCCACGAGTGCGGCATCGATGCCTACCCCGAGTTCGTCAGCGTCAAATCCAGCATCTAAGCACGCCATCTGCTTGCGGGGCCCGGGGGAAACCCCGGGCCCCGTTTTTTTGGGTGCCCTCAGCGCCCCTTGAAGGCGGGGTGATGCAACCGGCGATAGTGACTGGGCGCCAGCCCATGCTGGCGCTTGAAGGCGGTGGAGAAGTGGTATTCGTTCTTGAAGCCGCACTGCTCGGCCAGCTGCTTCACCGGGTCGGCCCGGCTCGCCAGCAAGAGCGCCGCCCGCTGCAACCGCAACCGTTGCAGCAGCGCCATGGGGGCCAGCGCGAAATGCTGCTGACAGAGTCGATGGAGCTGACGCTCGGAGAAATGCAGGGCGCCGGCCATGCGGGCTATGTCCCAAGGCTCGGTCAGCGCCTCTTTGAGCAGTAATTCGAGGCGCAGCGCCAGCCGCTCGCCGCGGCTCTGTCCCTCTCCCTTTTGCAACAGGCGGCGCAGGTAGAAACCGAGCTGCTCCACCAGCAGCGCGCTGAGCAGCGGGTCCTGATGGCGCTCCTGCTCCGCATAGAGGTTCTCGATCGTGCGCAGCACGGTGGCCTGCTGGGAGGTACAGCCGAGCCGGGGGTGGCTGGCGAAGGCATCCCAGGGGGAATCCTTGTGCAACAGCAGCCACACCAGCTCCCACTCACCACCCTTATTCACCTGCTGGTTCAACGTCTCATTAAGCTGCTCACTCCACTGCTCACTAAGCTGGTAGCAGAGCGGCTCCCCGGCCGGGATCAGGGCCCACTCCCCGACCTGCAACCGCTCGCGGCGATCCCCCACCTGCACCTCCCCCTCGCCCCCCAGAGTCAGCAGAAAACAGTGCACATCGGCAAAGCGGCGGGAAATGCGATAACGGGTCTTGAGACGGGAATAGCCCGCCAGCCACACCTGCTCCTGTGCGAGGGCCGGCAGCAGGCTGTCGCAACAGATCTCCTCGCGGCAGTCGAGGGAGACGTCAATGACTTCAAGATTGGCAGTTTCAGACATCATCAGGACGGGCTCAGCCATGTCGAAGGGACAGGCCCCAGCATAGCATCAAGGGCATCAAGTCACAGGAGACCAGCCATGCATATCCATCACGTCGCCATCTGGGCGCAGGACCTGGAGACACTCAAGGCATTCTACTGCTCCCTGTTTGGCGGGCAGGCCAATGAGCGCTACCACAATCCGAGCAAGCAGTTCAGCTCCTACTTCGTGCGTTTCGAAGGGGGCGCCAGCCTGGAGCTGATGCACACCCCCATCCTGTTCCCGGCGGATCTCCATCTGCCGCACCCGTTGCAGGGGCTGGCCCATCTCGCCTTCTCCCTCGGCAGCGTGGATGCGGTGGACCAGATGACAGCCCGCCTCAAGCTGCTCAAGGGCGCCGAGGTGAAACACCTGGACGGCCCCCGCTGGACCGGCGACGGCTATTACGAGAGCACCTTCCTGGATCCCGAAGGCAACCGGCTGGAGTTGACCATCTAACCCAAGGGGAGGGTTCGAGTGATGCCACTATGCCAAGCAGCCGGTGAGCCATCTGCTTTGCCCCCTCCCCTTTGCAAGGGGAGGGCCGGGGTTTGCCATGCCGGCTGACGGATGGGGCCATGACCCCCTCCCAGCCTCCCCCTTGGCAGGGGGAGGAGCAACCAAGCTGCCCCTGTCTGGACGGGTCAAATAATCGAGGTGGCAGCCACGTAGGTTCGATTAGCGAAGCGTAATCGGACGGCGTATTTTCTCCCTTCTCCCCTTGCGGGAGAAGGGTGGGGGATGAGGGGAAGGAAAAAAGAGATGATGCAGTAAACGTTGGGCTTCGCTTCGTTCAGCCACAACTTATGTAACGGGTAGATTGGTGCTGAGCCTGCGAAGCCCAACATACGAGATTATTTTGCCAGTTCAAGTCGATAAAAATCCGTCTCTTCGTGTTTTGGATTGGAACGCAAAAATGTCCAGCCCGAACGCCGATAATGGTTCAGCGCCCGCAAATTGGTACGACTAACGGATAGCAACGCCCATTTACAGCCCGCCCCCAGCAACTGCTGGCGGATATATGCCTGCAATTCTGCGGCCAGGCCGGTGCCTCGATACTCGGGAAACAGATAGATCAGCTGAACATAGCCCGTCTCGGGTTCATCGGAAAAGCTGCGAAATTCCAACTGACCCACCAGTTGTTCACCCACCCAGACATGCAGGTAATACCATTGCGCTTGCCCCCTCAGAGATCCCCTCATTTTTAGAGACTCAAATAATTCCAAGTGTGCGGGTATATAAGCGGTGTTGCTTCAGGTAGTAGATAAATTTATCCATCAACAAGACCGCATTGGCTTCTTTCATTTTAGGT
>NZ_JABERS010000046.1:0-29585 GCF_013168745.1 Aeromonas sp. TW 6
TGAATATCGACTGGGAGAAGCTCCGCCACAAGTAACGGAGCTAACAGGAGACCAGCAGATCATTTTGGAGGTATTGGGTGAGCGCTATCGGCAAATTTATTCCTAAATCAGGTGCGGAATGTCGGCTTAATACCCGACTGCTGCCGTCTCGTTCAATCAGGATGCCGTAGCGGTTCTCAGGCTCAGTGTGGCCCGCTTTGGTGCGCAGGCGAAACAGCATCAGCTCGCGGCCATCTTCAAATTGCAGCGAAAACCAGTCCCAGCCCGATTGCCACTCGGCCAATACCGAGCTGCTCCACTCGTGATCAAACCACCCCTCACCGCTGACGTTGCGGGTCTCGCCATCCAGGGTCAGGGTGCCGCTGATGGTCAGGCGCGGGTAGGAGTAGTAGAAGGAGGCGTTGCCCGGGCTCTTCTCGCTGTAACCCGCTTTGCCCTGTAGCACCGCGGGCTTGGCGGCGCTCACCTTCACATCAAGATCCCCCGCCTTGCTCTGCACCTTGAGGGTGGCGGGAAAGAGCGATTCCCCTTGAGAAGCCAGCACCCACTCTTTGAGCCAATACTCACCGCCGCTGGCACCGGCCAGCCCTGGCCCCTGGCGGCTGGTGCGCTCGTCCTGCTGGTGGCTGCCTGTGCTCACATCCGTGATGGCGAACTGGGCCAGCCAGAGCTGAGGCGTGAGCCAGGGGTTCTCTGAGGTGATCCCCTGCTCGATGCCTTGGCGAAACAGGGTCCACTGCATGCCGTAGCCGCGCCCTTGCTCGTCTTTCAGGTTGCCGGTGAGATACCACCACTCGGAGCGGTAGTCGGGGTGGGCAGCGTGATCCGCGGGTAGGCGGATGGACTGACCCGGCAGGGCCTTTTTGAAGTGATCGCTACCGCCACCCAGGATGCTCCCCAGATCGCTGGCCTGCGCGTGGCCGCTTATGGCAACAAGCGGGATCAAGCGGGCTGCAAGCCACAGGGTCCGTAAAGAGGACAAGATTCCCCTCACCCTGGCCCTCTCCCGAAGGGAGAGGGGATGGTTCGCGGTAGCTCTGTGCGCTTCTCTGCGCTGAATCAAGTGCGGTGACAGAGATCTGGTCAATGGGAACGTCAAGCCATGGCTGAGCCAGAGCGCCAACCGATATGTCATACCACTCTCCTTGCGGCGTACCAGGAGGCCAGCGCCCCGCACACCGGCGCCAGCAGGAGCGCCGTGACGGCGTGCAGGGGGGCGGCCTCGAAGGCCAGCCTCCAGCCAAAGGCGCGGGGGTTGACCACCTCAATCAGCACCCAGGCAAGGCCATAGCCCACCGGCAATGCCAGGATCGCCGTGAGCAGCCCGAGGCCTGCCCCTTGCCACACCAGCAGCCGGCGGCAGTGCCGCGGGCTCAGGCCAAGGCTTTGCAGGGTCTGCAACTCGCCGCGCCGGGCCAGCCCCAGCACCATAAAGGCCGAGCCGATGCCGACGAAGGCGATCCCCAGAATGAGCAACTTCAATAGCTCGGTCACCACAAAGGTCTGATCGAACACCCTGAGGGCGGCGGCGTGGATGGCGGGGGCGGGCAACAGGTTCACCTGCTCGCCAAACTGGCTCCTGAGCCTGTCACCAAGGTGCTCGGGATCCGGGCTGAAGAGGGCAAGGGATTGCACCTTGCCCCCTTCGAAGGCGTGCAGTATCTGCCCCTTGTCGCTGCCGTAATCCTGATAGACGCCGGTGACGGTGAAAGCCCTCGGTCCCCCCTCGCTGGTTACCTCGAGGCGCTGGCCCACCCTGACCCCGAGGCGTACCGTCAGCGGTTCGCTCGCCAGCACCTCGTCGGGGGTGGCGGGCCAGTGCCCGGCCAGCAGGGGATAGGCGGCTTTGAGCTCGGGAATAAAGTCCATCTGCGCCCACTCGATGGGCTGCCCCTGCCAGCGGGCGGGGAGCACGGCGCGGCGGGAGGCGGCGCGCACATCCGGCGCGGCGAGGATGGTGTTGAGGGTCTGCTCGCCCAGGGCGCCCCTGCTGCCGGCCACCCCCTTGGGGGCGGTGACGTAGAGATCGGCGGCCAGACGCTGGCCGAGCCAGATCTCCACGCTCGAGCGAAAGCTCGACACCATGACCCCGATGCCGATGGCTGCGGCGATGGCCAGTTGCAGCGCCATCACCGCAATGGCGGTGCGATCCAGGTGATAGAGGGTTTCGGCCACCCCGAGCCGGGCGGTGAGGGGGCCGCGTGCACGCAGCCGCCCCAGCAACCAACGCAGGGCATCGGGCAGCAGGAGGGCCATGGCGAGCAGCCAGCCTCCGGCCACGAAGAGGGCGCCGCCAAGGCCGGTTTCTGGCCGCCATAGACACAGGGCGCACAGCAGCAGGATGGCGATGGCAAGGCCCCGGCGTTGCCAGGGGTGAGCCGGTGGGCGACTGTTGCCCTCTCGCAGCGCAAGGGGGGATTGGCGCAGCAGTTGCCACCAGCCGGGCAGGTTGGCGGCAAGCATCCCCAGAAGGCCAATCACCAGCGCCTTGCCAAGGCTCGTCGGGGAGAGGCGCAGCAGGTCGATGGGGTTGGGGCCATAAAGGTCGGCCAGCGCCTGGGTGAGCTGCCCCATCAGGGCGAGGGCCAGCAGGCTCCCCAGCAGCAGCCCGAGCAGGGTGCCGAGGGTGGCGAGGATCAGGATCTCCAGGGTCAGCCAGCGCAGCACCCGGCGCGGCGGCATCCCGAGGATGATGAGCTGGGCGAGCAGGGGACGGCGCACGCTCTGCACGAAGCGCTGGGCGTTGAACACCAAAAACAATCCCACCGCCATGGCGAGCAGGGAGAGGGCGGTGAGGTTCAGGGCCAGCGCATCCCCGAGCTGGCTGGCATCGAGCGCCGGGCTGATGGGCTCAAGCCAGAGGGGTTGATGAGGGGCATAGGATTGCAGGGCTGCCTGCAAGGCTCTTTGCAAGGTATTGGCCTCTGCGTCGCTGAGCTTGAAGACGATGCGATCGAGCCGTCCTTCCTTGCAAAGCAGGGGCTGGGCGAGGCCGATGTCGGTCACCAGCAGCCGCTCCATGGGCACGGCGCCGGGCTCGAAGGTGCCGGCCAACGTGAGGGTCAGCGGGCGGGGCGGCGCCCCTTCACCGCCCCCCAGCACAAAGGTTCGCGACTGGCCCGGTTGCCAGTCAAGGCGCCTCGCCTCGGGGGCGGCCAGCCAGACGCTGTCGGCGCGATTCAACGAGACATCGGGTTGGCTGTCTGGCGCATCGCCAAAGAGGCGGCGCAGGGGGCCGGGGTTGAAGAGATCCATCCCCAGCAACTGGAAGCTGCGCCCCTGGGCGTCCTTGAGCCAGGCGTGAAGCTCTGGCATGGCGTCAAGGTTCGGCTGGCTTCGCACCAGCCTCACGTAGACTTGCTCATCCAGGCCACCCTGGGGAGCCAGGCGGTAGTTGGCCTCCCCGGCGAGCTGGCTGCGGGCAGCGACGAAGTTGGTGCGGGCGCTGTGGTTCAAGAGCTCGATGGCCACTACCAGGGTGACCCCGAGGGTGAGCCCGGCCAGGCTCATCAAGAGCAACCAGGGGTGAGAGCGATAGAGGCGCAGCAGTGCCTTGAGCGGCAACATCAGCAGGCCCCCCGGCAGACGTCAGCCATGGCGGCGCCCCTTGAGCTCGACCAGCTGTCCCCCTTCAAGGCGCAGCACCCGATCCGCCAGGTCGCCATAGCCCGGGTTGTGGCTCACCAGCAAGAGACCGGCGCCGGTATCGCGCACCGCGCTCATCATCAGGGCCATCACCTGCTCGGCGTTGTGTTCATCAAGGCTCCCGGTGGGTTCGTCGGCGAGCAGCCAACGGGGCTGATGAATGAGGGCACGGGCCAGCGCCACCCGCTGGCGCTGGCCGCCGGAGAGCTGCTCCGGCCAGGCGTGGCGTTTGTGGCTCATGCCAAGGCGCGCGAGCAGGGCATCGAGGCGCCCATCGTCCTGGGGCAGGTTGTTTATCTGAAGGGGCAGGGCGAGGTTCTCGGCCACGGTCAGGGTCGGCAGCAGGTTGAAATCCTGATAGACAATGCCGAAATGGCGGCCACGCAGGCGGGCACGCTCGTCTGCCGGCAGGGTGTCGAGGCGGGTCTCTTCCAGCCAGATCTCCCCCTCGTCCGGGGCGATGAGACCGGCGATGAGGTTGAGCAGGGTGGACTTGCCACAGCCGCTTTGCCCCAGCAGCAGGCAGGTTTCCCCCGGGGTGAGGGCGAGATCCAGCCCCTCAAACAGGGGGAGCGTCTCGCCGCCGTTGGCGAAGCGTTTACTGAGGTTGCGCAGGCTAAGCATGGGATAACCGTTTGATGGTCAATGGCTTTCACAATGTCCGTCACTATGCCAGTTAGTGATCGCGCCTGCAAAAGGGATGGGGATCCTCGCTGGATCCCGCTCGCCTGAGGTGGTTAGAATAGGGCCTTCCATGGGTCACAGGATGAGCAAGGATGTTACACAAGCAAGTCAGTTTTATCGTCGACAGCAAGGGCGTCAAGCAGGCTGCCGTGGTCCCCATCGATATCTACAACGAGCTGATGACCCTGCAAAAGGCCCTCTCCGACAACAAGCCGGGGGAGCGCGAGCTCTACCACTTCAACGGCAAGGGGGCAGAGGCCCATGGTTATCCGGTGGGCAAGCGGCAAAACCCCGGTTTCATGGTCCAGGCGGGCTCCACCGCCAACGGCGAGGATGCGGCCTCCCTGCGCGAGGCGGTGATCGAGCTGCGCCAGGAGCTGCTGGGCAAGGGGGTACTCGTTCCCCACCCCGAAGGGGGCTTCATCTTTACCGCCGATCAGCTCTTCAACAGCCCGAGCCTGGCCGCGAGCCTGGTGGCGGGCAACAACCGAAGCGGGCTGGATGCCTGGCAAAACAGCGCAGGCTACACCCTCAAGCAATCGGGTTTTGGCAAGAAGACCTCCTGATGACGGGGCCCGGCAACGGGCCTCTCTCATGTTTGCCTGAGTGCCCGCGGCGGGCCGCTCATCAGGATGACAAAGAGGCGGCTTCCCTTGGCGCTGCTAGCCTCAATGCCAGACGCCTGCCAGGAGATGCCGCCATGTCTGGACTCCTTCGCCTCGTGCCCGGGGCGGCCCTGCTCAGTGCCCCCGCCGCTGCGGGCAACGGCCCCCTCGATCTGACCCACAGCGGGGTCGGGCTCTTCGCCCTCGCCATCTTCGCCCTGGCTTATGCCCTGGTGATGGCCGAGGAGTACCTGAAGCTGCGAAAGTCCAAGCCGGTGCTGGTGGCCGCCGGCATCATCTGGATAGCCATCGGCCTGGTCTATACGGGGCAGGGGCAAAGCGAGCTGGTTCAGGCCGGTTTTCGCCATAACCTGCTGGAGTATGCCGAGCTGATGCTCTTCTTGCTGGTGGCCATGACCTATGTGAACGCCATGGAGGACAGGCTGCTGTTCGCCGTGCTGCGGGTACGCCTGGTGCAGGCGGGATTCAGCCTGCGTACGCTCTTCTGGCTCACCGGTTTTCTCGCCTTTTTCATCTCCCCCGTGGTGGACAACCTCACCACGGCGCTGCTGATGTGCTCAGTGGTACTCAACGTTGCCAACGGGGAGCGCCGCTTCATCAACCTGGCCTGCATCAACATCGTCGTGGCGGCCAATGCGGGCGGCGCCTTCAGCCCCTTTGGCGACATCACCACCCTGATGGTGTGGCAGGCGGGCAAGGTGCCGTTCCAGCAGTTCTTGCTGCTCTTCATCCCCGCCCTGCTCAACTTCCTGGTGCCGGCCACCCTGATGAGCCTGATGGTGCCCCGTCTGGTGCCCGCCATGCCGGGCGAGATGGTGGTGCCAAGGCGCGGCGCCGTTGTCATCGTGCTGCTCTTTGTGCTCACCATAGTGACCGCCGTCGCCTGCCATCACTTCCTGGGGTTGCCCCCCGTGCTCGGCATGATGATGGGGCTGGGCTACCTGCAATTTTTCAGTTTCTATCTGCGAAAGACCCAGCCCGTCACCCTGGCCCGGGCACGGGCGCTGTATGAGCGCACCGGGGACGAGGCCAGGCTGCTGCGTCTGGGCTCGGTGGTGCCGCTCGATGTGTTCAACAAGATTGCCAAGGCGGAGTGGGACACCCTGCTCTTCTTCTACGGGGTGGTGATGTGCGTCGGCGGCCTCGGGTTTATGGGGTATCTGGCGCTTGCCTCCCATTTCCTCTATGACGGTGGCGATCCGACCCTGGCCAACGTCGCCATCGGCCTGCTCTCCGCCCTGATCGACAACATTCCGGTGATGTTCGCCGTGCTCTCCATGGAGCCGCAGATGAGCACGGGGCAGTGGCTGCTGGTGACATTGACCACCGGGGTGGGGGGCAGTCTGCTCTCGGTCGGCTCCGCCGCCGGAGTGGCTCTGATGGGGCAGGCCAGGGGCATGTATACCTTCGTCGGGCACCTCAAGTGGTTGCCTGCCATTTTGCTTGGCTATATGGTCGGCATAGGGGCGCACCTGTGGCTCAACAGCGCCCTGTTTTAGGGAATCCGGTTCCAGGCACCAGGGAGAGGCAAGATGGGACAACTGTTCGAGGCGCTTTCGCCGCGCCATGTCACCTTTATCGAGGGGCAGAAGATCTTCTTCGTCGGTACGGCAGCCGCGAAGGGATCGGTCAATCTCTCCCCCAAGGGCGGGGATTCGCTGCGCGTCCTCGATGCCCACACCCTGGCCTGGCTCAACCTGACCGGCAGCGGCAACGAGTCCGCGGCCCAGGTGCTGCAACAGCCGCGCATGACGGTGATGTTCTGCGCCTTCGAGGGGGCGCCGCTTATTCTGCGGGCCTATGGCCAGGCACGGGTGCTGCACCGCACTGATCCGCAGTGGCCGTCGTTGCTGGCGCTGTTCCCCCCAAGCGTCGCGGCTCGCCAGATCTTCCTGCTGGACATTGAACGGGTCCAGACGTCGTGCGGCATGTCGGTGCCCCTGTTTGACTATCAGGGAGACAGGGAGGATCTTGCCAACTGGTCCGAGCGGCAGGGCCGGGAGGGGATTGAGGCCTACTGGCGCAAGAAGAACCAGCTAAGCCTGGATGGGCTGGAGAGCGAGATCCTGGCGCGCAGCGGGTTGCAGGCCGATGACTGAGGCCTGCGCCCCGATGCAAAAAGCCCTGTCCATGGACAGGGCTTTTTCATTGCAAGGCATCAGGGGACGCGCTTGCCGCTCAGCAGCCAGTAACTGAGGGCCGACCCCAGGCCGCAACCGGCGATGGCGATGGCCATGGGGAGCGGCGATTCGGGGGGATTGAGGTTGACCAGGACCCCCACCAGGGCCCCAAGGCCAAAGCGCAGGGTGCCCGCCAGCGCCGAGGCGGTGCCTGCGGACTGGGGGAAGTGGCCCATCAGGCCGGTCATGGCGTTGGCCCCCACCAGGCTGATGTGGCCGACGAAGAGCACCACCGGGATGACGATGCCCCACAGGCCGCCGGTCTGGCTCCAGGCGTTGTAGATGAGCAGGGCCCCGGCGAGCGGCAGCACGGTCAGGCCGTATCGCAACATGCGCTCGGCACCCACCCCTTTCACCAGCCGGCTGTTGGCGAAGGTGACCACCATCATCAGCAGGATGTTGAGGCCAAAGAGCCAGCCGTAGTGCTCGGTCGGCACCTTGAAATACTCGATGTAGACATAGGGGGAGGCGCTCAGGAAGGCGAACATGCCGGAGCTCGACAGGGCGCCGCACAGCACATAGCCCATGGCTCCACGGTGGGAGAGCACCCCCCAGTAGTTGCGAAGCACCTGCCCGAGTCGCAGGGGCTGCTTGTGCTCGGGTTTGAGGGTCTCCTCAATCTTCCACTGCATCACCAGGCAGATGAGCAGGCTGATGGCCACCAGCAGCCAGAAGATGACCCGCCAGTCGCTGTGAGCGCTGATGTACCCCCCCACCACGGGGGCCACCAGGGGGGCGAGGGTCATCACCAGGATGACGAAGGACATGGCGCGGGAAAACGCATCCTTCTCGAACAGGTCGCGCAGCAGGGCGTTGACCACCACGGAACCTGCGGCGCCCCCTGCGGCCTGCAACATGCGCCAGGCGAGGAGCTCAGGCAGGGAGTCCGCCATGGCGCAGCCCACGGAGGCCACGGCAAACATCGTCAGGCCCGCCAGGATCACCGGCTTTCTGCCGAAGCTGTCGGCGAGCGGCCCGTAAAAGAGCTGGCCGATGGCAAAGCCCCCCAGGAAGGCGCTGATGGTGAGCTGGGCGCCGTCGATGCTGGTAGCCAGATCCCGGGCGATGGCGGGAATGGTGGGCAGGTACATGTCCACCGCGAGCGGGGTCAGCCCCGCCAGGGCACCGAGCAGAATAAAGAGGAAACGGGGGGAGAGGGGACTGGCTTGAGGCATAGGGTTTCCGAGTCGTGGGCTGGGCCGGGTTAAGAGGCAGGTGTTGAGTCTATCAGTTTTGGCGGGCGCGATCAGGTGCATCCTGCCCGATGCCCTTTTGTCGGGTGCGGTGCCAGAGCAGCCAGAGCCAGGCAAGCCATCCGAGCAGGGAGAAGGCATTGCCGGTGCGCTCCGGCCAGCGTGCCGCCAGGGTCAGGGTGAGGCTGTGGTGGCCCGCCGGAACCCAGAGTTGCATCAACCCCTGGCGATTGGCGCTCACCGTCAGCGTCAGGTGCCCGTCGAGGCGGACCTCCCAGCCGGGGTAATGGTATTGGTGCAGGACCAGCCGGGTCGGCACCCGGGCCTTGACCTCCAGCGCCAGGGCGCGGGGTTGCCAGCGGGTCAGGGTCCAGCTTGCGCCTGGCGGTTCGGCGCTGACAGGCGGCTAGGCGAGCAGGGTCGGGGCGAACATGCCCCCCGGCACCTGCCTTGGCCTGTATTCCCGGGCACTGCGCTTGCTGTCGAACTCGAATGCCATGGCCTCTCGTTCGGGGGCCTGGGTGAGGGGGGCGTGACGCACATAGGCCAGGGTGGAGAGGAGGGTCAGCAGAAATACTCCCCACCAGAGCCCCTGCCAGAGACGATGGGGCTGGGTGCCGAGCGCCACCACGGCGACCGTGGCAAGGGCGAGCACCAGGTTGAGCCGCCAGGGAAACTGCACCCGCTGCAAGGGGGGAAGCAGGCTCCAGAGAGGCTGGCTCGGGGGCAGCATCATCATGAAGGCGACGACGCCGATCGCCCCCCAGCACAGCAGCTCGGGGTGGCGTGGCTCCCGGGCGGCGGCCCAGGCGAGCAGCAGCAGGACCAGGGTCAGCACGCTCAGCCACGCCAGGTGACCGCGAAAACGCCAGTCCTCCCAGGCGCTGGGCAGGCGGTCGAGAAAGTTGCGCCTGTAGTCGAACATGCCGCCGCGCATCAGCTCCATGGAGATGGCCCCCTGATCCGCCAGGGCAGGCAGCAGCAGGGCGGCTGCCATGCAAAGCCCCACACCCTGGGCGCCGAGGGCTTGCCAGCAGGGCGTCAGAGTGCGGGTGCGTCTGGCGAACCAGAAGGCGCGCAAGGTGACCAGCCCCATCATGAGCAAGAGGCTGGGGAGGTGGGAGAAGGCCAGCAGCGCCAGCCCCAGGATCAGCAGGGGCAACCCCTGAGGTCGTCCGCGGTGGGCGAGATCCTGCCCCAGCAGGATAAGGGGAGCCCAGGCGAAGGCCCAGCACTCCGCCAGGGCGAAGCGGGCATAGAGATCCATGGCGACATGATAGGGCAGCGCCAGATAGAGCAGGCTGGCGGCCAGGGCCCGGCCAGGGGGCGTGGTGGCACGCAGCCACAGATAGGCAAACACCCCGGAGAGCAGCAGGGCCAGGGTGGCGCTGCCAAGCAAAGGGTAGATGGCCTGCTGGGGGTGGGCACCGGGCCCGGCAAAGAGGGCGCTGACGTAGTAGGGGAGCGGGGGATAGAAGAAGGTGGGGCTGCCGAAGCCGCCGTTCATGGCCATCAGCCAGCGGGGATAGAGTTCCCCCTGCCAGAGCTGGCGGGCAAAGTAGTGGCCGGAGAGCAGGTGATGAAACAGATCGTGTCCCTGGATGCCCCCCTGCTACCAGAGCGGCAGCATCAGCAGGGCGCAGGCCAGCAACAGGGCCAGCGCGACCCGTATCCCCTCCCCGGTTCCGCTCGTGTTTCTTTCCATTGCTCTGGTTCCTGACAGACCCGGCTGTGAGTGTAGACGAGTCGTGCGATGCCCTCGCAAGCGCCCGGTTCAGCGGGGCAGGGCGAGCCAGAGGCCGGGTTCAGCGCGAAAGCGGGGGGCAAACCAGAGGGTGTCATAAGGCCCTGGTAGCGCCTCTGCCCCCAGGGGGCGGCGGCTGAGGCGGCAGGCCCCCTGGGTGAGCGCAAGGGCGGTATCCCCCCGGTACCAGCCGTCGGTGACGGGCAGGGTTGTGGTTTCCCTAAGCAGCCTCACTCCCCACTGGGTCACCAGCGCCGGGCACGTTTGTTCGGCCAGTCTGGCGGCCCGGGTCATGGCTGGTGCCACCGGTGGGGTGAGGGTGCAGAGCAGCAGCAACAGGGCTCCCAGCATGGCTGGCAGCTCGCCCCGGCGCGGCAGCCAGCCTGCCAGCAGCACGAGGCCGAGCAGAGTGATGGGCGCGAGATGGCGGGGATTGTCCGGATTCTGGCCAAACAGGGTCCAGAGCAGCAGGGCGAGCCAGTAGAGCGTCCAGAGCACGGAGGGGGTCGCATTGTGATCTTTTGACCGTTGCCAGAGTGGCAGTATCAGCAAGGCTCCCATCAACAGGGGCCAGAGCGGGGTGAGCTGATCGTTGAAGGTATTCGCCCAGCTCAGCAGTCGATCCCCGTGGGCTGCCGCCGTGTTGCCCCACAGGGTAAAGTGGCCGTCGGTAAAGCGCCGCCCCTCGCTGAAATAGGCCCAGCCATCGGCCTGCCAGACAAACAGCAGGCAGGCTAGCCCCACCAGCGCGATGGGGAGCACAAACCTGACGCGCGTGCCCTGCTGCGCCATCCCCAGCCAAAGGGGCAGCAGGGCCAGCACGAAGTAGGAGGGGCGCAGCGCCAGCATGAGGCCCAACAGCAGACCCGCCAGCGCTATCTTGCGCTGTTGCAAAGCCAGGAGCGCGCCCAGCCAGGCGGCCAGCGCCGGCCCGTCGGACAGGCCGGAGAGGGCGAGCGTCGGGGTGAGCGGCAGGGCCAATACCAACAGCCAGACCGGCACCAGCAGGCTGGGCCGCTGCCACAATCTGACCGCGAGGAAGGCGGCAAGCGGCGCCAGCAAACTGCTCCCGAGGAGACTTGCCCACTGCACCGCGCGGGCCGGATCGTCCACCGCGAGATTGATGAGCCGCGCCAGCCAGATAAAGGCGGGGTAGCCCGGAAAGTGGGGTGAGAACTCCAGCACGCTGAAGCGCACCACCCCGTGGGCAAAGTTGAGGGCATCGTCGGAATCGAGCGCCACGGGGAAGGTCAGTAGCCAGCCAAGCCAGGCCAGTTGCAGCAGGGCAAGCAAGTAGGGTCGATTGGCGAAGCGTAATCGGCCGTGGCGACGCCCCCCTTCTCCCCGTGCGGGAGAAGGGCTGGGGATGAGGGGGGCTGTCGTCATCGATGAGAGGTCATCAAAGCGGCGCCAGCACGGCCATCAGGGCTTTTTCGGCATCGCTAAAGGCAGCGGCATCGGCAGGTTTGGCACCTACCCCGAACACCCCCGGGTTGCCGATGGCATCCAGCACCTTGGCCAGTGCCTGCTCGGCGGCCTTGCGATCCCCCTCGTTCAGGGAGGGGAGGATCAAGTCGAGGAAGCGCTTGCTCTTGACCACCAGCACCTTGGCAGTCTGGTAGTCGCCAAGGTTCTGGCTGGCCCCCTCGAGGCGGCGCTCGATCTCCGCCTTGTAGGCCCGGTTGAGCAGGGCCGCGGTAGCGGCGGCGTCTTTGGCCTTGATGGCGGCCGCGAGCGGTGCCTGCAGCTTCACCTTGTGGTGCTCTTCCAGATAGGTCAGCTCCTCGGCAATCTCGCTCAAGGTGGCGCTGGCATCCTTGCCGTCAGTGGCTGCGCCCAGCAGTGCCTCGCGGGCATCGATCAGCGGCTCCTTGCCGGCGGCGGCGTAGGAGTAAGCCTGCGCCTGCCCGCTCAGGGTCAGCAGCAGGGTGAGGGCAAGTAAACCCGGGCGGATGGTCATCCTGTTCTCCTTACATTTGCCAAGAGGTTATGCCAATGGCGCGGCCATCACGCCACGCTCTGGGTTTCAATGACGGTGTTTTCGTTGCGATGATTGAAGATGGCGTGGCGTCTGTCCACCCCGTCGATCACCATGTCGGCGGCCATCATCCCCATCTCCATGGCGGTGTCGGTGAAGATGTAGCGGAATGTCCCCTGACGGCCGGTCATGATGAGGTTGGTGATCGGCATCAGCGCCTTGATGGCTTCGTTGCGGCGGGCCTGATAGCCGAGATCCATCAGCGGATAGGCGTATTCACTGCGCGCTTCGAAGGTCTCATCGCCAAGTTTCTGGGTGTCGACGCCGAGGCTTGCGAGATCGGCGGTGACCCGGCCGCGCAGATCAGAGAGCGGTGCCTGCCAGGTGGCATCCCCCGGATTGCAGGGGATCTCCAGCATCACGGATGTTTGCCCCATTGGTGCCATAAAGGGGCTGCGCCGGCGCGGCTCCTGCAGACGGGTGGCCAGAATATGGGGGTCGGAGAGGTACTGCCAGGTGTTGTCCGACAGGTTCTCCTGTTTGAGGGGCATATTGACGAAGCGAAGCGACCGGTAGTGGAGATCGCACGGCAAGCCCAGATGCTGGCAGGTAAGCGGCAGCGGCAGGGTGGAGATCACCTGATCAAAGCGCTCGCTCTGTTCAACGTCATCTTGTTTCCAATACACCCGTTCAATACGGCCATCGGTCTGCTCAAGGCGGGTGATGGTGGCGCCGGTTTTCAGCTCAACCCCCTCGGCAACCAGCCGTTCCCCCAGGGTGGTGAAGATCTGGCCAAAGCCATACTTTGGATAACGATATTTGCGGGCATAGGTGCGCACCGAAAGGCTGCCGTTGCGCCTTGGCAGCAGGCGGCGCGCCACGTCTTTGAGATCGATCAGGCTGATGCGCTGGCCAGCCCAGTCGGCAGAGAGCTTGTCCGGGTTGATGCCCCACAACTTGCCGGTGTAGCCCTCGAAGAACTGGCGGTAGAGGGTGCGACCAAAGTGGCTCTGGATCCACTCGGCAAAGCTCGCCTTGGCAAAATCGGTGGGCTTCCTGGCAAAGGGCAACAGCAGCAGATCCTTCACCGCACCGGCCATGAGTGCCAGCGGCGCCGTCTTGAGCAAATTGGGCAGGTTCAAGGGGTAGTCATAGGTACGCCCGCCAAAGCGGATCACGCTCTTGCGCTCGGCGTGGAGCAGATCGTCCCCCATCAGCTCGTCGATAAAGGCGAGCAGCTCGGGGTTCTTGGTGATGAAGCGGTGGCCGCCGTAGTCGAAGCGATACTCGCCGTCGCGCCCCTTGAAGGTCTGGGTGGCGCACATGCCGCCGACGACCGGCTCCTGCTCGAACAGGGTGACCGCAAAACCGGCCTGGCGCAGGCGCCAGGCGGCCATCAGACCGGCAGGGCCGGCGCCCAGCACCGCAATGTGCTTCTTGTTGTTGTCGTTCATGAGTGTTCCGAAACGGCGTGATAGCTGGGGGAGCGCGCCTGTGCGCGGCTCCCGAACAGAGTGTGATCCCCGGGCTCAGCCCCTGGTCGGGGCGGCGCTCCCCTGGGGGCGATAGCTGCGATGCCAGAGGGTGACAAAGATGATGAGGTAGCTTGCCCAGGTCAGCAACTGCAGGCCGGCTGGTGAGGCATTGTAGCCAAACAGTGCACGCAGGAAGGTGCCGAATACCCCCTGATCGTCGAGAATGTGACTGATGTTGAAGACCGGCGTCGTCCAGAAGGTGATGAGCCCGGCTGCCTGCAGCATGTTGACGGCGGACGAGAGCAAGCCTGCGGCGATGATGATGATGAGCAGGCCGGTCCAGCGGAAGAAGGGGGCCAGCGCCACCTTGCGGGTGGAGCGCAGCAGCCCCCACACCAGCACCACAGAGACCAGCAGCCCCGCCAGCGCCCCCATCAGCCCCTGGTGCAGATCCACCCCTTGCCCGGAGTAGACCAGGGCCGAGAAGAACAGCACGGTTTCAAAGCCTTCGCGCATCACAGCAAGGAAGGCGAGCAGCACCAGACCAAACAGGTTGCCACCATCGATGGCGGCATCGATGCGCGCCGTCATGGCCCCCACTTGGGATTTGGCCTGTTTTTGCATCCAGATAGCCATATAGGTGAGCACCAGGGTGGCGAACATCAGGATCCCCGCCATCAGCAAATGGTTGTAGCGCTCGCTCTCGAACTGGCTCACCACCACCTGGAACAGGAAGGCGATGACAAGGGAGGCGATAAGACCCAGCCCCACCCCCAGATAGATGAACTTGTTGTAGCGGCTCGCCCCCAGCTTGGCGAGGTAGGAGAGGCAGATGCCGACCAGCAGGAAGGCTTCCAGCCCCTCGCGCAGGGTAATGAGAAAACTTGCGAACATCAGGATTGAGGCTCCGTATCGGGCGTGAGGGGGAGGGGCTGCAGGGTCAGTTGCAGCCGATTGAGTTGCACTATGGGTGGCTCCGGCAAGCTCGGCTCGGCGGCGCGCACCGCATCATTGACCCACTTGGGGTAGGTGCGGAAATTGAGTCTGATATCGGCCTTGAAGGGCCCCTGGGCATCCGCTGGCAGCGGCCAGGCTTCATCGCGCCAGCCATCGGCCGGGATGCGGGTGTCTTCAAGGAGCTTGGCGTAGCGCCAGAACTTGAGCCCCACCGGCTTGCCCTCGGCATCGCCGAACACTTTTCTGAACAGCCGTGCATCCTCAGGGACGGCGCCGTTCACCGGCTGGCCGCTTTCAAGCACCAGCTTGCCGCTGGCGTCGGTGACGGTCAGCTCCAGCCAGAGTTCACGGAAATCGGCGACCCCGGTGGGCAGGGCATGGCCGGCGCCGGTATTGGCGACTCTCACTACCAGCGCGGGTTGGCCACTCTGGTTTTCAATGCGGGCCGAGAGGGTGGCGCTTGAGCGCAAGAGCGCCAGGCTCTCCTGCTCAAGGGTTGCACTTCTCAGCCCCACCAGCTGATGCTGGGCGCCGGTAAAGTTGTGGCGATAGAGCCGCTCTTTCACGGTGCCGTTTTCGGTGGACTGGCCCGCCACCGGCGCGCCGCCGTTGCCAGGTGTAGGGTTCATGTGGCAGTCGATGCAGGTGCGCCGTTTGGCAGGATCTTCGGCTTTGGCGAAGCTGGATTTTTCCCACTCATCCCAGGTGTTGACGATATTGGCGCCGGTGCCGGGGGCGAACTCGTTGTGGCACGACTTGCACAGGGCCGCGTCCCGGTAGAAATCCTTCTGGTAGGAGGCCTTGTGCATGGCGGGGCGGGCGTTGATCTGCCGCTCTGCCAGCCAGTGCTGGAGGCTGCCCCCCGGGGCATCCTCGAACACATAGCTCTCGCGGTCTTTCAAATTGACCGTAAAGGCGCTGTTGCCGCCGGCATCCTCGAGCTTGGTGATGCGATGGCAGAGCACGCAGCCGGTGCCTTCTTCCACCACGGGCTCGCCTTTCTGGTGGGCCGCAATGAGCGAAGCCCCACCCTGCTCGAACATGTGAGAGCTCTTGGGCAGATCAGTCTGGCCGTTCATCACCTGCTGGGGCATGTGGCAGCCCTGGCACCACTGGCCGAAGGCTTCGCCCTCGGTTTCGCGGGCCAATGCCTGCACCACCTTGTAGTAGGGGTGGGAGTTGCCCATCAGCCGGTGGTTGCTCTCGCTCCAGTCCTGGAACGCCTGTTGGTGGCAGTTCTGGCAGGAGGCGGAGTTGAGCCACTCCTTGGGATGAGTGGTCGGCGCCTTGGCAGGATCCCTGCGCGGGGCATCGAGCCTAAGCCAGTTGGCCAGATAGGGGAGGTTGCCATCACTGGTCACGAAAGCGTGCAGATCCTCCATCATCGCCTGCACCTCGGGCTGGGGCCTCGCGGGGTCGACCGCTTCGGCCCCATCGCGGGTGTCATGGCCCATGCCGCCCTGGGTCTGCTGGGTCATGCGCAGGTATTCGCCGATAAAGTCCCCCGCCACCATGTTGGCGAGGTTGGCGTGGCCGTTGATGGCATTGTCACCGCTCTGCTGGCGGTGGGCCGCCATCAGATAGCGGTTGGTGAAGTTGAACCCGTCCAGATGGCAGGAGTTGCAGCTCATCCAGTTGTCCCCCGCCATGGGAAAGCGGCTGTTGGCGGCAGTGTTGCCGAGGTTGAACAACCGCTCGCCGCGCTTGAGGGCTTCGGGGCGCGGATCGGTCTCTACCAGTTTGGCGAAGTGAGGCACATCCACGGTGACCCGGGCAAACGGGCCGCTGCCGCCGCTATTGAGACGGGTGAGATCCTGCCCCATGACGTTGTGCACCAGGATGTGGTCGCCATCGATCAGCAGATCGCGCGGATTCTGGCCCGGCAGGTGACGCAAGAGCTGGGTCGCCTTGGCGCCCCCCTGAAACTTCTTGCGGCGGTGGCGGTTGCTGTTCTGCTTGCCGCTGCGCGACAGGTCGAACACCAGCAAGTCTTCGGAACCCGCCAGGGTCAGGTAGACCCGCTTGCCATCGGCGGCGAAGCGCGCCGCGAACGGGTTGGAGACGATCTGGCTGCGGTTGCCGACGCTGGGCAGGTTGATCTGCAAGAAGAGCTGTTTTCTTTCATCGACCCGCTCCTTCTCTTCATCGAGATCGATGATGGAGACGGCCGGAAAGACGGTGCTTTGAAACTGGAAGGGGTGATCGAAGCTCCAGAGCACGTGGGGCAGCCAGGCTTCGCTGCCATCGGGGGAGAGGGCGATGCCGTCCAGCAGGTGCGGCAAGCCCTGGGAGTCGCTCGGGGTATCGCTGTGGGTTTCCGCCAGGGTGATGAGCTTGGGCTTGGGGAGGGTAGCGCCCTTCTCAAGTTTGGCGAGATCATAGATGGCGAGCTGGCCTGTCATGGCGTGGGTGAGCAGCAGGCGATCGTCGTCGGTCAGTGCCAGCCCGCGGGGAGTCTCGGCGGTTTTTGCATCCAGTTGGAGGTTGCCCGTGCTGTCATAAGCCTGAAGGCGCCCTCCCTCGAACAGCGTGACCCAGAACCAGCGCCGCTTGGGATCGAAGATGACGCCATAGGGCCTATGGCCGGTGGAGATCGCCTTTTCCAGCTCGAGCTCATCATCCAAGAGCAGCAGGCGATCGCCGCTGTAATCGGTGACCAGCAGGGTGCCGTCATCGGCGCGGGCCAGCTGGCGCAGATCGCCCCCCAGCTGCACCTCGTTGAGGCGCTTGCCAGTGCCCCGCTCGAGCAGGGTGACGGAGCCGGCACTCTGGTTGGCGGTGACGAGGCGCGGGGCGCTCCCCTCGTCATAGGCAATCATGGCGGCGCCCATCTCCCGGGCCGAGGCGGTCCCCAGCAACAGGGTGGCCAACATCAGGGATAACAACAGCTTCAACATAAGATCAGGTGCGCCATGTCAGAATGGTCCAGCGCCAGGCGTGGCGCAGCACCAGGGGCGTCAACGCGAGCGCGCTCAGCCAGTGGGCCCAGCTGGCAAGGTTGCCGAGGCTATCCCCCGGGGTGCCGTGCAGCACCAGCACCAGCCCGCTTGCCAGACAGACCAGCAGCAAGGCTTCGATGATGCGCCCCGTGGTGCGCAAAAAAGGCTTGCGGCTCTTGCGCAGCAGGCTGCGATGGGAGAGCCAGAAGGCGCCAAACAGCAGGGGAAACAGGGTGAGCGAGAGGGCGACGTGCAAAAACAGGTTCCAGCGCGCCAGGGACCAGGTCGGCGTCAGGGGTTCCCACAGCAGCAGACCGGAGAAAAACATCAGATAAAGGGCACCCTCGGCCGCCTGATGGTGATAGGCCAGCCACTGCCAGCAGTGTCGTGGTGAGAGGGAAAGACTCGTCATGGGTGCTCCAGCTCCCGGGCGGTTCAGCCCGGGGCGAGCAAGTTTACAATGCAGTAAGGGTAATGAAAAGAGTTATCAATTCGGCTCTTGATGAATAGACCCTGAATGGCGCCGGGCCCTATTTGTGCTCCGCCAGTCGCTCGGTCACCGCATAGATAAGTGCCGCGGTGGAGAAGGCGAGGAAGACGATGACCGACCACTTCATCTCGATCTCGTTGCCGGTGCCGTCGTCGAGGAAGGCTTTGAGCACCTCGATGCCGGCGATGGTCACCAGGGAGTTGATGACGATGAGTTTGAGGGACGCGAAGTTGATCTTGCTGAGCCAGTTGTCGCCGAGGGCCGCTCGCTGCTCCGGGGTCTTGATGAACTGCACGTAGCCGCAGATGGCCACCAGGATCAGCATCTGGGCCACCAGCACGAAGTCCACCAGGGTGAGTACCCCCGTGATGAGATCCAGATAGTGGATGTCGATGATGTCGCGGCACAGCACATAGAGCTGCATGGCGAACTTCACCATCAGGAGGGCGACACAGATAAGGATGCAGACATAGAAGGGGAACATCATCAACCGGCTGCCGTTGAGCATGACGTTGAAGCGGCGCATGGGAAACTCCATCGAAAAGGAAGGCAGCCAGAATATCCGGAAAGAAAGGAGCGGGAAAGCGCCTTGGCGCCTCCCGCCCGGCCTAGAGGGGGAAGGTGGGAAGGCCCTGGAACAACTGCTGCAACCCCTCGCCCCAGGCCTTTCGCAGCGCCACGAAATGGGGATTCTGTTCGGTGATGCGGTGCTGGTTCGTCGCCGAGAAGCTGCCCTCGTGATAGACCAGGGCATCCAGAGGCAAGCCCACCGACAGATTGCTGCGCAGGGTCGAGTCGATGGAGATGAGGGCGCACTGCAGGGCGGTCTGAAGCGGCGTCTCATGGTGAATGATGCGATCGATGATGGGTTTGCCGTACTTGCTCTCACCAATCTGGAAGTAGGGGGTGTCGGCGCTCGCCTCGATGAAGTTGCCCTCCGGATAGATGTGGAACAGGCGGTGGCGCTCCCCCCGGATCTGCCCCCCCAGCAGGATGTTGCAGCCGAAGTTGATATGGCCTTGCTGCTGACCCCCATCCCGGCTGATGACGGTGCGTATGGTCTGGCCGATGAGGGCGGCAGCCTCGTAGAGGCTGGGGAGGGCAAGCAGTTCCTGTCCCTCCGTCAGCAGGCTGATGACGCTCTGGGTGGTGGCCAGATTGCCCGCGCTTTGCAGCACTATCACCCTGTCCTCCCGGGTGAAGAGGTGCAATTTGCGGAAGGTGGCGATGTGATCCACCCCCGCATTGGTGCGCGAATCGGACGCAAACACCATGCCGTCTTGCAGGCACATGGCGACGCAATAGGTCATGACCGCACTCCCGCCAGGACTCTCCCGGTCTTCATTGCTGCTGTCCATCCAGGCGGGTCACCTGCGCCTGGCTCTGCAACTGTTCGCACCCGCCGCCATAGCGCACGCCGCGCACCGGACAGGCATCCAGATAATCCATGCCGACCGCGAGCTTGAGGTGCTCGCTGGTGGAGCTGGTGAGGTTGGTGACGTCGAACGTGTGCCAGCGCTCCTCGATCCACACCTCGGCCCAGGCGTGCATCGCCACGTGGCTGTTGTCCTGGCTGTAGAGGTAACCGCTCACGTACCGGGCCGGCAGGCCGGCGTGGCGGCAGCAGGTCAGGAAGACATGGGTGTGGTCCTGACAGACGCCGCTGCCCGAAGCAAGTGCCTCGTCGGCGCTGAAGGTGGCATCCGTGCTGCCGGGCTGATAGGGCATCAGCACCAGGATGCGTGCCATCAGGCTCTGCAAGTCGGCCAGGGTCGGCTCCTCTGGCAGGCAGGCCTTCGCGAGATCCTGCAGGGCCGGGGTCGGGCGGGTGAGGGGGGTGGGCCTCAGGTAGCTCAGGGGAGAGATGAGGGAGGACTCCTCATCTTCCGGGGCGTCGTCGCAGATCTCCACCTCCCCGTGGGCGCGGATCAGGATCCCCTCGTGGGGGGACTCCAGGCTCAGCACGTGCAGTATGTTGCCGTAACCGTCCGTAGTGCAGGTGGCCTCCCCCGGCAGCTCCAGCTCCCAGGAGAGGATCTGCTGGCGGGCCGTGCTGTGGGGGGTCAGGCGCAGGTACTGGGTACTGCGGCGCACCACGTCGGCATAGTGGTAGCGGGTCTGGTGATCGATGATGAGTCTCATAATACCTCCAGGTAGGCGGCGTGGATGCTCTGGCCGATGGCGCCGATGTCGCTGAGGAAATCACTCAGGTACTCCTGCATGCCGAGGGCAAAGACATCGTCGATGGCGCCATAGGTCAGATGGGCGTTGAGTATGGTGGTCAGGCGCCGGGGCGTCTGACCGGCGTTGCCCTCGATCTGGGCCAGGATCAGCTCCATCTCGTCGAGGCAGGCCCGCAGGGAGCGCGGCACTTCATTGCGCAGGATCAGCAGCTCGGCGATGGAGGCATGGGAGAGCGTCTTGTAGAGGGTCTGGTGGGCCTCGTAAGCACCCACTGACCGCAACAGGGCGTTCCAGCGGTAGAACTCGCGCACGCTGTCCTCGTCCTCCCGGATCACCTGATACTTCACGGTCAGGATGCGTGCCGTGTTGTCGGCCCGCTCGATGAAGGTACCAAGGCGCAGGAACCAGAGCACGTCACCGCGCATGATGGTGCCATAGGTGGCGCCGCGAAACTGGTGGGAGCGCTCCTTGATCCAGTCGAAGAACTCCTGGGCCTGGCCGCTGGAGAGCCCCGCCTGGCGGCGCCGGCGGATCTCTATCCAGGCGGCGTTGATGCTCTCCCACACCTCACCGGGGATCTTGCCCCGCACGGCGTGGGCGTTGTCCCTGGCCATGCGCAGACAACTGAAGATGCTGCTCGGGTTCTCCTCGTCGAAGCAGAAAAATTGCAGCAGGTTCTCCATGTTCACCTGGCCGTAGCGGGCCAGGAAGGGCTCGTGAGTGCCGCTGATGGTGAGGGGCGCCACCAGCTCGCTGTGATCGGCGTCGATGGAGGGCATCAGCGACATGGTCTGGGTGACGTCCAGCATGCGCGCCGTGTTCTCCGCCCGCTCCAGGTGGCGGGACATCCAGTAAAGTTCGCTTGCGGTGCGGCTCAGCATGGGCTGCCCTCCATGACCCAGGTGTCCTTGGTGCCACCGCCCTGGGAGGAGTTGACCACCAGGGAGCCTTCGGTGAGGGCGACCCGGGTCAGGCCGCCCGGTACCAGGCGCAGCTCCTGCCCCGTGAGAACGAAGGGGCGCAGATCGATGTGGCGGGGGGCGATACCGGCATCGACGAAGGTCGGGCAGGTGGAGAGGGAGAGCGTCGGTTGGGCGATGTAGTTGTCCGGCCGAGCCTTGAGCAGCTCGCGAAAACGGGCCAGCTCCTCGCGACTGGCGCAGGGGCCGATAAGCATGCCGTAGCCGCCGGCGCCATGGACCTCCTTGACCACCAGCTCCTCCAGATTGGCCAGCACGTGGGAGAGGGCAGCCGGCTCGCGGCACTGCCAGGTGGGCACGTTGTTGAGAATGGGATCTTCCCCCAGATAGAAGCGGATCATCTCCGGCACATAGGGGTAGATGGACTTGTCATCCGCCACCCCGGTGCCGATGGCATTGGCCAGTACCACGCCGCCGGCGCGGTAGACCGAGAGCAGCCCGGGCACGCCGATGAGGGAGTCCGGGTTGAAGGCGAGGGGATCGAGGAAGTCGTCATCGATGCGGCGATAGATGACATCCACCCTTTTCAGCCCCGTGGTGGTGCGCATCAGCACCTGACCATCCTTGACCACCAGATCCGCGCTCTCCACCAGCTCCACCCCCATCTGCTGGGCGAGGAAGCTGTGCTCGAAGTAGGCGCTGTTGAAGCGCCCTGGAGTCATCACCACCACGCAGGGGTTGTCCACCGGGCTGCTCTCGCGCAGGGTCTGCAGCAACAGGGCCGGGTAGCGCTCCACCGGGGCGATGGGCTGGTTGTGAAACAGCTCCGGGAAGAGGCGCATCATCATCTTGCGGTTCTCCAGCATGTAGGAGACCCCGGAGGGAGTGCGCAGGTTGTCCTCCAGCACATAGTACTCACCGTCGTGGTTGCGGATGATGTCGACCCCGGTGATGTGGACATAGGTGTCCCGGTGCAGGTCGACCCCCTGCATGCAGGGCTGGTACTGGGCATTGGTGAGGATCTGGGCGGCCGGGATCACCCCCGCCTTCAGGATGCGCTGATCGTGATAGATGTCGTGCAGAAAGGCATTGAGGGCAGTGACGCGCTGGCGGATCCCCTTGTCCAGATGTTGCCACTCCCGGGCGGGAATGATGCGGGGAATGCTGTCGAACGGGATGAGGCGCTCGGCGCCGTCCCCGTCTCCGTAGACGTTGAAGGTGATGCCGACCCGGCGAAACAGCAGGTCGGCCTCTTCACGCTTGCGCTCTATGCTCTTCTCGTCGGTCTGGTGCAGCCACGAGAGGTAGGCGTGGTAATGATCGCGAAACTGGTTGTCGGTGAGCAGCATCTCGTCGTAACAACCGGGTCCGGGGGGCTTGATGGGCAGCATAGGCAACTCCTTGTGACGTCCCTGCGTACATCACAAAGTGCAAGGGCTGTGCCAGCCAATTGAGTCGCTATCGAGGCCAGTATCAGTAATTTTTTATTGAAAAATCATATGGATGACTTTTATGTCATCAAGGGTTAAGGCAGGGCGCACCAGAGTGGTACCCCATAGAGGGTAAGCCTGCGCCATCTTGTGGCAACAGGCCATGAGGGCAAGGGATGGGCGCATCGGGATGCGGGGGCGGGAGGCGAGCGCCCTTGCCCCGAGGTGGGGCAGGGGGATAAGAAATAACCCGACCGATGGCCGGGCTTGGGGTGATTCAGGCACCGGGAGTGGAGGGGCGGCCTGCTGGCCCCAACGTTCAACCTTCTGGCTGGGGATCATGCAGGGACGGGGCCAGGGCAAACCAGGCCGAAGCCAGGTCCGGGTTGCCCAGCGGCGTCGCGGCCATGAGGTCACGAACGTCAAACTCGTCCGGCACGCGGGCGGCGTGATGTTCCCAGACATGATCCAGCGTGGCTTCCTGCCGTGCGGGCAGGGCGGCAATCTCGGCGGGGCTGCACAGCCCGTGATGCAGGAGCTGGGGAGCATAATCGAGCATGAGCTGCTCCCGGCAGGCCGTGCGGATGTCGTCCCTGCTCCCCAGGTGACGCAAGGCTTCCAGGTTGCCAGCAAGCCAGCCGAGGCGGGCTGCTTCACAGCCGAGGTCGTGCCATGCGGCCAGTTTGTCCGTCGCGTCGGCCAGTTGCTGATTCATCTGTTGGCGCATCCGCAGCAGCAGTTGGCCCAGGGGTGTGCCGTCATCCAGGGATTCATCAGGCCAGGCCAGAATATCCTTCGCCACCTTCATCAGGACGGGCATGCTGTCTCCCTCGGCGGTGCCGACCAGATCGCACAGTTGCAGGGTAGGAGCGATGCGATTTCGCAGGAATTTTCCCTGGGCACCACACCGCTGCATGCAATGTTGCAGGGAGGTTCGCATCAGTTCGACGGCGACGGCCTTGACCAGGCCTGCGTCGGTCTGAAAGCGGGAGGAGTGCCGTCCATCCGGCAAATGTCGCTGTTTTATCCCTTCATACAGCGCCATGGCGGCCAGCCCCGTGACATAGGCACGAGTCAGTATCCGGCGGTGCAGGGCATGGTGCGCCAGCGGTATGACCCGCCCGTTGTGGGCGTGCAGCGGTCGTTGCTGCGCGTAGTGGATGGCCAGTGCGAGGCTCAGTTTCATGCCGGGGATCAGGGAGGCGGTCAGTACCAGTTTTCCCCACTCAACACGGCGCAGGGAGCTGAAGAAAATGTCGCGTTGGCTGGCAAGACGAGAGTGAAAGATGCCCCCTGCACTGATGTCGTGCTCATGACCCCTGAGCCATGCCCAGCGGGGGAGCGTCACCTGCTCGAAGGTGATGATGGCGTGATCCACCACGTCGAAGTAGGGGAGGTCGAGCACGTCCGGGCTGGAGACGCTGACCCCCTGACACAGTGCACCACGGGCGTCCCGGCAGGGCACCAGAAAGGGATGAATGCCGCAGTCTTGCTTGCCGACCCACAATCTGGCCATCACCACGCTGCTCTTGGGTTGCCCTTCCAGGGCGATGTAGGGCATGAACTTGGCGGCATGCCGATGGGGCGTATGGAGGATAAAACCGTCAGTGGCACAGTCGTAGCGGACTTCGGTTGCCATGCTCATGGCATTGTTGCCACAACCGAGCTCGGTGACCAGATAGAGCCCGTGAGTGCGCAAGGCCAGAGCCTCCTCAATCTGACCGATGATCTCCGGATGGTGCCGATCCCCCAGCTCCAGCAGCGTGCCGAGATAGAGATTGTAATGACTGGCCAGCAAGGGGCAGAGCCCCCCTTGCCGGGTCAGGCAGGGAGACTCCATCAGGGTGAGGAGGGGGGCCAGGTCGTCAACGATATCCTCTTGCCCGAGTGCAGCCGTGCTGGCGACAGTGTGGAAAATCCGGTAGATGGTCCGGGTCCGTTGTGCCTTCTCGAGTTGATGGAGATCGGGGAACAGGGTGTCGTTGAGTGCCAGGGCATGCAGGCGACTGGCCAGTGAAGCAGGGTGTGACATGATGGCTCCTTGACTGGATAGATCCAAATGGTCCTTTTCGAATCAATCATAGTCTTTGGGATCTCTGTGACGCCCTGGTGACGCGCCTGGTGATGAGTAAGGGGCGTCATCGAAGGCCATGGGGAATCAGGAAAGCAAGCAGGTGACGGTTTGGCGCGCCATCGGGCAGGGGGGCCGTGGACAGGCCCGGAAGAGCAGATATGAAAAAGCCCAGCCAAAAGGCTGGGCTTTAAAATGTGGCTCCCTCGACAGGACTTGAACCTGTGACATACGGATTAACAGTCCGCCGTTCTACCGACTGAACTACGAGGGAATTGGCTCCTCCTACTGGACTTGAACCAGTGACATACGGATTAACAGTCCGCCGTTCTACCGACTGAACTAAGGAGGAATGGCCTGTCTCGTCGAGACGGGGCGGATATTAATGGCCCATCTCCTGGGTGTCAACCCGCCTGTCGGCGTAAAAAACGGCTTTTTGGCCCGTTTGCCCAAAACTTGGGCAACGCGGACTATTTTCAGCACAATCAGGAGCTTGAGATCGCGCCTTCGGTCGGGTTGTGCCTGCCTTGTACCCTGATTCCCGCATACTGCCAGGAGGAGGCGTGGTGTCGTTCATCCGCAGAGTACCGTGCCCGGGGAAACCTGCCGTGGCGGGAAACGGCGTTGATATTCGGGGTGTCACCGACAATATTGCGCGCTCATGGCCATTTCTTGATCCCGCCCATCGAATTATCTGGCCGGGTCGGGTATGGTTGCCTTCGATACCATCGCCGCGTCGACAGCTCTGCCGGCCCTTGATGATGATCGGGTGCCGGTTCACCCCGGCCTTTGTCTCCCTCTTCTGGTATTACCCTAGACATGCACAATCAAGCTTCCTTACAAGGCGTGAAGCTGGCCATCGCATTGCGCCAATCCTGCATTGACGAACCCTACAGCGTGGCGCGCTTTGGCCGCGACCTCATCGCCGGCATCACGGTCGGCATCATCGCCATTCCCCTTGCCATGGCGCTGGCCATCGCCAGTGGGGTGCCGCCCCAGCACGGGCTTTATACCGCTATCATCGCTGGCATCGTCATCGCCGTGACCGGGGGATCCCGCTTCTCCATTTCGGGCCCCACCGCCGCCTTCGTGGTGATCCTCTACCCGGTGGCCCAGCAATTCGGCGTGGGCGGCCTGTTGATGGCCACTCTCATCTCGGGCTGTTTCCTGGTGGCCATGGGCATGGCGCGTCTCGGGCGCCTCATCGAGTACATTCCCCCCTCGGTGACCCTGGGGTTCACCGGTGGTATCGCCATCGTCATCGCCACCCTGCAGATCAAGGATTTCTTCGGCCTGCAGGTCCTGGAGATGCCGGAAACCTATCTGGGCAAGGTACAGGCGCTGGCCCATGCCCTGTCAAGCTGGCAGTGGGGAGACACCCTGGTGGGTGTGGCAACCCTGGCGGTGCTGCTGCTCTGGCCGAGATTGCGCCTGCCGGTACCCGGCCATCTGCCCGCGGTGCTGGTGGGGGTGGGGCTCGGGTTGGGTCTGCACCAGTTCGGGGTGGACGTCGCCACCATCGGCAGCAAGTTCAGCTATACCTTGGCCGACGGCAGTCAGGGCATGGGCATTCCCCCCATCGCCCCGACCCTGGTGATGCCCTGGGCGCTGCCGGGGCCGGACGGGGCGCCGGTGGAGTGGAATCTCGCCGCCATCGAGCGGTTGCTGCCCGCCGCCTTCTCCATGGCCATGCTGGGGGCCATCGAATCCCTGCTCTGCGCCGTGGTGCTCGATGGCATGACGGGTCGCAAGCACAGCTCCAACGGCGAGCTGGTGGGGCAGGGCCTTGGCAACATCCTGGCTCCTTTCTTCGGTGGCATCACGGCGACGGCCGCCATCGCGCGCTCCGCCGCCAACGTGCGGGCCGGTGCCACCTCGCCCATTTCCGGTATTGTCCATGCGCTGGTGGTGCTGGCTGCCATCCTGGTGCTGGCTCCCTGGCTCTCCTGGTTGCCGCTCTCTGCCATGGCCGCCCTGTTGCTGCTGGTGGCCTGGAACATGAGCGAGGCCCACAAGGTGGTGGATCTGGTGCGCCGGGCGCCCAAATCCGATGTACTGGTGCTGCTGGTCTGCCTGTCGCTGACCGTCATCTTCGACATGGTCATCGCCATCACCTTCGGGGTGATCCTGGCCTCTTTGCTGTTCATGCGCGAGATAGCCAAGATGACCAGGCTGCACAACCTGGCGGATCACAAACGCTATGCCAGCGAGGTGTCCCCCTCGACCCTTGTCTACAAGATCAACGGACCGTTGTTCTTTGCCGCCGCCGAGCGGGTCTTTGACGAGTTGCTTGCCCAGGTGAAGGACCACAAGGAGTTGATCCTGCAAATGGAGGCGGTCTCCATCCTGGATGCTGGCGGTCTCACCGCCTTCCAGCAGTTCGCAAAACGCATGGCCAAGGCGGGGGTCCGTCTCAAGGTGGCTGAATTGCAATTCCAGCCTCTCAAGACCCTGGCGCGGGCCAAGGTGCGTCCGGTGCCGGGAGAGCTGGAGTTCTACGGCTCGCTGGAAGAGGCGATTCGAGGAGAACATTTGCACGAAGCGGTTGAAAATTGATGGAAAGGGATAGGAAATGGCATATTTTTAGTCACTTGGTTCGCTTATTGAGCAAACAGTGGCAAAAGATAAAAAATTGCATTGACCGCCTCGCGCCTATCCCTTACATTACGCCCCGTTCCAGCGCAACGGCGCAGCGAATTCGTGTTGGCTGAACACGTAAAAGCACAGACCAAAATTGGGTGCGGTGTCCGAGTGGCTGCCCACCGACGAAGTTGGCAAGATGCACGCGCAGCGTGCTCCGAAAGCCACTTCAAGCAGTGAAAATTTGGTGAGGTGTCCGAGTGGCTGAAGGAGCACGCCTGGAAAGTGTGTATACGGCAACGTATCGAGGGTTCGAATCCCTCCCTCACCGCCAAATTGCAAAAAACCGACCTCATGGTCGGTTTTTTGCTTTGGGGAAGCGTCATCAGCTCATCTCGAAGAGGGAGGGTGAGAACCCTCGCCGGGTTCGAGCAGAGCAGCTTGCTGCGATGAACGGCCACAGGCCGCCCCGAAGGGGTGAGCCACGCAGTGGCGAATCATCCCTCCCTCACCGCCAAATAAAACAAAAGGCCCCGTCGAAAGACGGGGCCTTTTGTTTATCAAGGGCTGGTTTGACACTTCTCTGTGGCCGGTCTCAGACCGCTTGCTCAGGCCAGCTTCAACATCGGCATCTGTTCGCGTTTGTCACAGTGCGTCAGATGGACCCGGCTGGTCAGGCGGGTCAGCAGCTCGTAGGGGATGGTGCCTATCTTTTCGGCCACCTGTTCCACCGGCAACCCTTCCCCCCACAGCGTCACCTCGTCTCCCACCTTGTCGCTGGCCGCCGGCCCCAGATCGACGGTGATCATGTCCATGGAAACCCGACCCACGATGGGCACCCGGCGGCCATTGATCAGCATGGGGGTACCTTCGGGCGCCATGCGGGGGTAACCATCGCCATATCCCGCGGCCACCACGCCGAGGGTAGTATTTCGATCCGCCACCCAGTGTCCTCCATAGCCGACCGCCTCGCCCTGCTGGCAGGCGCGGGTGGCGATGAGCTGGCTCTTGAGATTCATGACCGGGCGCAGGTCATGGTCGGCGGCAAGCTGACCGGTAAACGGGGAGGCGCCGTAGAGCATGAGGCCGGGTCGGATCCAGTCGCTGCGCGATGCCGGCCAGGCGAGGATGCCGGCGGAGTTGGCCATGGCCCGCTCGCCCGGCAGATGAGCAGAGAGGCGGTTGAATTCCTCGATCTGCAGCCGGGTGGCCTGGGTATCCTGCTCATCGGACTGGCTGAAGTGCGTCATCAGATGGAACGGCTGCACCACGTTGCGACAATGGCTCAGCCGCTCGATGAAGGCGGGCAGCTCCAGGGTGCGCAGCCCGAGCCGGTTCATTCCGGTATCGAGCTTGAGCCACACCTTGATGGGGGCGGGCAGACTGGCCTGCTCGAGCAGTGCCAGCTGCTCCCAGGTATGCAAGGTGGTTTGCAGTTCGTGTTTCGCCAGCAGCGGCAGCGCCTCGGCACTGAAGAAGCCTCCCAGCACCAGAATGGGCTTGGTGATGGCGTTGGCACGCAGCACCAGCGCCTCCTCGACCCTTGCCACCGCATAGGCATCGGCCTGGGCGAGGGCGTGGGCCACCTGCAGCAGCCCATGGCCATAGGCATTGGCCTTGAGTACCGCGATGATCTTGCTGTGGGGGGCATGGCGGCGCACCACGGTGAAATTGTGCTGGAGTGCATCGATATCGATGCTGGCCGTAACTGTGTTCATCATGGGTCGGGTGTCTGCTCGATGAGTAGTTGGCTGATGGTTTCAATCCCGATCCGGTGATCCTGGCTGCCGGGACGAGCAAACGGGGGTCACTGAATCATGTTTTTTATATGCTTTAAAATGTAAAAAGATGTTATCAGTTGTTTTTTTGTTGGTAAATTATGTGGCGAATAGGAATGCGTAAATGCGCAAAATACGGAATATTCCTCGGTATAAATTTCCCTGCCAACGCTTTCTCTGGCTCCCTATCGGGCAATATTTATCACTGGTTTTTCCCCTTAAAACGGGAGGGGGATCGAGCCGTTTTCGCACATTGTTGGCGGTTTTTCGCACCGGCTGCGTGCAGGTGGGGTTGCCGACCCCCGGCCAAGGTGCGGGGAGGGGCAGGTGCATGGCAGAGGAGAAAAGCAGGCTACCAGCTCCATGGGGGGTGAAGGTGGAACTGCCGGATTAAAGAGGGCATCTCGTCGAACCGGCGAGTGGTGTACGCCACCAAGAAAGCTTGTGGCCGGCTTGGTGGCGCACGCGGCCGGAGAGACAGGTCATCCGTGGCCAGGGATGGTGAAGCATGGATGTGGGCCGGTTAATTAATCAAGCGGCGAAGATCAGCCTTGAACAGCAGGGCGGGTTATTTCTTAAAAGCTGATCATGTACAGGATCTTTAGCGCCAACCAATTGAAATAGATATAAAAAAGGCTTCGTTTGTGATCTAATTTTATCGCCAAACAAAATCAACACGCGCGAAGCCTATGACCATTATTAATGCTAATC
>NZ_JABERS010000047.1:0-29253 GCF_013168745.1 Aeromonas sp. TW 6
ACAGGCGTGAATGAAGTCGAGAGCTTGGTCGATACGCATAAAAAAATCCGAAACCCAACAAGGAGTTTCGGATTCTTACACAGCCTGAGGATCGGTCAATGGATCCTTAACTGATCGGCATTACGCCTGTCACGGAGACTTTCCCTTTACGCTTCATGTGCTGGGAAGTCTGTGTTTACCCGTTGGAGGATATATGGCCGAGCTGCGAATCGATAAACCGACTCTTATTGCCAAGGTGGAGGGCGCTGTGTTTGTGATGGATGCGGACGGCTCTTTGCGCCGTGCGACCCCTGGCATGCAACTGGAGCCCGGGATGCGCCTGCTCACCGAATCCGACGGACAGGTGGAGCTGGCGGAGGCTGGCAGCGAACGCCCCGAGCCCACCCAGCCCGAGGCGGCACTGCCCGCCGGTGTCGATGCCGAGCTGGCGAGCCTCCAGGAGGCGATCCGCCAGGGGGCAGACCCGACCAAATTGTTTGAGGAGACCGCGGCCGGTAACGCGGCGGCCGCTACGGTTGGCGGTGTGGCCGGCTCCAGCGCCGGCGGTTTCGTGGTGGTGGATCGTATCAATGATGCGACCCTGGCCGAGGCGGGATTTGACACCGGCCATGAGGCGCGCCAGCCGGGCGACGAGTTGCTCTATGCCGAAGATCAGGATCTGCTGGCAGCCATCACCATCACAGAACCCCAGACCGACGACAACATCATCAATGCCGACGAGGCGACCGGCGTCATCATTCGCGGCTTTGTCGAGGACGTGGAAGTCGGCCAGACCGTCACCGTCACCCTGATAGACCAAGATGGCAATCGCCTGACCACCACCACAGTGGTGCTGCCCGGCTTCGTCTGGGAGGCAAACTTCGGCGACGTCACCGGCAAGCTGGTGGACGGCCCCCTGACCATCCAGGCCGATACCCAGGATGCAGCCGGCAACCGGGCCAGCGACACCGGCCAGACCCTGCTCGACACCATCACCACCATTACCCTGGATTTGGCGGACGAGAGCGACACCGGCACCAGCCAGACCGATGATCTGACCCGCGACACCACACCACTTCTGCAAGGGAAGGGGGAGCCTGGCGCTACCGTTACCCTGACCCTGGAAGGCAAGGTGATGGCCGTGCTCACCGTGGATGGCAACGGCAACTGGCAATATCAGATCCCCGATACCCTGGCCGATGGCCCCCATGATTTTCGCGTCGATGCGGTGGACATCGCGGGCAACCGGGCCAGTGACACCCTGACGGTGACGGTGGATACCCGTGCCGCCATCGACATCGACGATCTCGATACCGACAGCATTCTCGGCCATGACAAGGTCACCCTGAGCGGCAGTACCACGGACGTGGAGGCGGGGCAGCGGGTGACCATCACCCTGGTTGGCCAGAATGGCCAGACCCTCTTCAGCGGCAGTGCCCTGGTGGGCAGTGACGGCCGCTGGCAACTGGGAGGCCTGGATCTCTCCAGCATCCAGGGCCCCTACGAGGTACGCGCCGAGGTGACGGATCTGGCGGGCAACCGGGTGATCGACGGGGCTCCTCTCATCGGTCAGAGCGACGTGCTTACCCTCTCCGAGGCGGATCTCGCCAAGGGACCGGTGAGTGCCACCGGATCCCTGCACACCGGAGCCGGGCTTGATGGCAACCTGCAGGTGAGTTTTGCCGCCGATCAAGGTGCCCTCAATCAGCTTGGCTTGACCAGCCACGGGACGGCGCTCGCCTACCAGGTCAGCGGCCAGACTTTCACCGCCAGCGCAGGGGGCGTGACCGTCTTCACCCTGACCCTGGCCAACGACGGCAGCTATCGCATCGTCTGGAACCAGAGCCTGGATCACGGCCAGGATAGCCTGAGCCTGCCCTTTGCCCTGGAGTACCGCGACAGCGACGGGGATCGGGTGAGCGCCAATCTCACCGTCAACCTGGTGGACAGCACACCGCCGGACTTCACCATCGCCCCCATCAGCCTCACGGAGGATGATTTCACCAATCCGGCGGCGGTGGTGGGACAGAGCCAGTTCGTGGTGGGCCATCAGTCCGATCCCTTGGTGGCAACAAGTGCCGTCTTCGCGGATCAGAGTGCAACCCTGGCCCGTCTCAACGGCAGCGGTATCAGCAGCGACGGCCACGCCTTGACCTTCGAATTCACCGGTGATCGCCTGCTGACGGGTTATTACCTGGATGGCAATGGCAAGCGGGTCGAGGTGCTGAAGGCCGAGCTGACCGCCAGCCAACATGGCAGTGATATCGACGGCAATGTCACCGTCTCCCTCAATGGGCCTCTGGACCATCAGGGCAGCGACCAGCTCTCCCTCGGGCTCACCGTTTCCGCCAAGGAGATAGATGGCGACGAGACCCGCGCCGATCTGGTTGTCTCCATCAGTGACGGTGTGGATCCCCGCCTTGGCATCGACAGCGGGGTCACCTTGCAGGAAGGGGCCTCTGGCCAGACCCTGGATGGCCAGCTGCCGGTGAGCGTGGGCAGCGATCGCCTGGTGTCGCTCAACTTCGAGGCGAGCCAGCCCGGCCTGAATGGCCTCACCAGCGGCGGCCAGCCGACCCACTATCAGGTCAACGGCAACGTCATCACCCTGCTGGATGCGGGCGGCAAGACCATTCTGACCGTGACCCTGGGGCTGGATGGCAAGTACCAGGTGGCGCTCGACGGCGTGCTGGATCAACCGGTCAGCACCAACAGCGTCAACCTGGGGTTGCAGGTGCAAGGCACCGATTTTGACGGGGACAAGAGCAACCTTGGCACCCTCAATATCCATATCACCGACGGCGTGCTGCCCCAGGTCGACCCCATCTCCCTCACCCTGGTGGAGGACAGCGACTGGAGCGCGGCCCAGACCCTCACCGGGGATCTGGCCATCACCGCCGGGGCCGACCCTCTGGTCAACATCGCATTCGATGCCAGCCAGCCCGGCCTGCAGGGGCTCACCAGCGGCGGCCAGCTCGTGGTCATCACCATCAGCGGTAACAGCATCAGCGGCGCCGTCAACGGCCAGAACGTCTTCACGTTGACGCTGGATCAGAACGGTCACTACGTCTTCACCCTGAACCAGCCGCTGGATCAGGGGAGTGCAGACAGTCTGCTCAAGGCGGGCTTTACCCTGACCGACAGTGACGGAGATAAAGTCTCCTCCACCCTGAGCGTGGCCATCGGCGACGGGGCCAATCCGGTCATCAGCGCCGTGACCGGCACCGAGATGACGGAGGCGAACCAGGGGGCGAAGGATGTGGTGAGCCACATGAGCTTCACCGTGAGCCACGGGGCTGATGCGCTCGATACGAGCAGCCTCAAATTCGATATCGCCGCCATTCAGCAGAGCCTGGATGGCAAGTACAGCAGCCACGGCAGCCCGGTGACCTTCACCCTGGACGCCAACGGCGAGCTGGTGGGGACCAGCGCGGACGGCCGCGAGGTGCTGCGGGCCGAGCTGGATTTGGTGGAGAGCAACGGCAACTGGAGCGTCACCGCCAAGGTGACTCTGGGGGCCGAGCTGGATCACCAGGGCAGCGAATCCCTCGACTTGCCGCTCACCGTCACCCTGACCGACAAGGATGGGGACAGGGTCTCCACCGACTTGCCGCTCACCATCAAGGATGGCCATGCGCCGCACTTCGTGGCGGGCAGCGGAGTGAGCCTGGATGAGCGTGGGCTCGACGGCAGCAATACTCTGACCGGCACCGGCCACTTCCAGGTCAATGCGGGCTCGGATCGGGTGAGCGAGGTGTCGTTTGCCGACATCAGCGAGCAGCCGGCCCTGACCGCCCTGGGCCAGAGCGTCAAATACGAGCTGGTCGACGGCGATGCCAGCATCCCGGGCAACCAGGTGCTGAAAGGCTATGTGGAAGTCAATGGCCAGCGCGTCGAGGTGCTTCAGGTCGAACTGGTGGGCAAGCTGGACAACGCTGCCAGCAACGGCTTTGACTATAAGGTGACCCTGTTCGAGGGGGTTCACCAGAGCGGTGGCACTGCGACCGACCTGCCGTTCAAGCTCAACATCGTCGACAGCGACAAGGGCAGCGGCAACAACGACAGCGCCACGGGCACCCTCAACATCCGCATTTCGGAAGGGGCCAACCCGACCCTCAGCCTGACCGGTGTGACCCTGAGCGAGGGGCGCTTCGACGGTGCCGCCAACAACCAGACCGGCGATGATCAGCATGCCACCGGCACCCTGAGCATCACCGCGGATTCCGATCCCGTGGTGGACGTGCGGCTGACCCTGAGTGGTCAGGTGCTGGATGCGAGCGGCAAGGCCATCACCCACAACGGCGAGACGCTCACCTGGCAGGAGGTGCCGGGCAGCAACGGCCACGGCTTCCAGGCAGTGACTGCGAGCGGCACCCTGGTGCTGACGGTGACCCTGCCGAGCGTGCCGGGGCGCATCGAAGCCCACACCCAGGCAACCCTCGATTACCAGGTGACGGTACACACCAACCTGGATCACGGGGCGGATGACAAGCTCAACCTGAGCCTGCCGGTCAAGGTGACCGACAGCGACGGCAGTGTGATCACCGGCAGCACCACGGCGGTGATCACAGATGCGGCCGATCCTCATCTTGGCATCGACAGCGGGGTCACCTTGCAGGAGGGCGGGGCCAGCCAGAGCCTGGATGGCCAGTTGCCGGTCAATGTGGGCAGTGATCGCCTCGTGTCGCTCAACTTCGAGGCGAACCAGCCCGGCCTGAATGGCCTCACCAGCGGCGGCCAGCCGACCCACTATCAGGTCAACGGCAACGTCATCACCCTGCTGGATGCGGGCGGCAAGAGCATTCTGACCGTGACCCTGGGGCTGGATGGCAAGTACCAGGTGGTGCTCGACGGCGTGCTGGATCAACCGGTCAGCACCAACAGCGTCAACCTGGGGCTGCAGGTGCAAGGCACCGACTTTGACGGGGACAAGAGCAACCTTGGCACCCTCAATATTCATATCACCGACGGCGTGCTGCCCCAGGTCGACCCCGTCTCCCTCACCCTGGTGGAGGACAGCGACTGGAGCGCGGCCCAGACCCTCACCGGGGATCTGGCCATCACCGCCGGGGCCGATCCCCTGGTCAATATCGCATTCGATGCCAGCCAGCCCGGCCTGCAGGGGCTCACCAGCGGCGGCCAGCCCGTGGTCATCACCATCAGCGGCAACAGCATCAGCGGCGCCGTCAACGGCCAGAACGTCTTCACGTTGACGCTGGATCAGAACGGTCACTATATCTTCACCCTGAACCAGCCGCTGGATCAGGGGAGCGCAGACAGTCTGCTCAAGGTGGGCTTCACCCTGACCGACAGTGACGGAGATAAAGTCTCCTCCACCCTGAGCGTTGCCATCGGCGACGGGGCCAATCCGGTCATCAGCGCCGTGACCGGCACCGAGATGACGGAGGCGAACCAGGGGGCGAAGGATGTGGTGAGCCACATGAGCTTCACCGTGAGCCACGGGGCTGATGCACTCGATACGAGCAGCCTCAAATTCGATATCGCCGCCATTCAGCAGAGCCTGGATGGCAAGTACAGCAGCCACGGCAGCCCGGTGACTTTCACCCTGGATGCCAACGGCGAGCTGGTGGGGACCAGCGCGGACGGCCGCGAGGTGCTGCGGGCCGAGCTGAGCCTCGTTGAGAACAACGGCAACTGGAGCGTCACCGCCAAGGTGACCCTGGGGGCCGAGCTGGATCACCAGGGCAGCGAATCCCTCGACCTGCCGCTCACCGTCACCCTGACCGACAAGGATGGGGACAGGGTCTCCACCGACTTGCCGCTCACCATCAAGGACGGCCATGCGCCGCACTTCGTGGCGGGCAGCGGAGTGAGCCTGGATGAGCGTGGGCTCGACGGCAGCAATACTCTGACCGGCACCGGCCACTTCCAGGTCAATGCGGGCTCGGATCGGGTGAGCGAGGTGTCGTTTGCCGACATCAGCGAGCAGCCGGCCCTGACTGCGTTGGGCCAGAGCGTCAAATACGAGCTGGTCGACGGCGATGCCAGCATCCCGGGCAACCAGGTGCTGAAGGGCTATGTGGAAGTCAATGGCCAGCGCGTCGAGGTGCTTCAGGTCGAACTGGTGGGCAAGCTGGACAACGCCGCCAGCAACGGTTTTGACTACAAGGTGACCCTGTTCGAGGGGGTTCACCAGAGCGGCGGCAACGCTACCGACCTGCCGTTCAAGCTCAATATTGTCGACAGCGACAAGGGGGCGGGCAACAACGACAGCACCACGGGTACCCTCAACATCCGCATTTCGGAAGGGGCCAACCCGATCCTCACTCTGACCGGCGTGACCCTGAGCGAGGGACGCTTCGATGGCGCCGCCAACAACCAGACCAGCGATGATCAGCATGCCACCGGCACCCTGACCATCACGGCGGACTCCGATCCCGTGGTGGACGTGCGGCTGACCCTCTCGGGCCAAGTCGTGGATGGGAGTGGCAAGGCCATCACCCACAACGGTGAGACCCTCACCTGGCAAGAGGTGGCGGGCAGCAACGGCCACAGCTTCCAGGCAGTGACTGCGAGCGGTACCCTGGTGCTGACGGTGACCCTGCCGAGCGTGCCGGGGCGCATCGAAGCCCACACCCAGGCAACCCTCGATTACCAGGTGACGGTACACACCAACCTGGATCACGGGGCGGATGACAAGCTCAACCTGAGCCTGCCGGTAAAGGTGACCGACAGCGATGGCTCGGAGATCATCGGCAGCACCACGGCGGTGATCACCGATGCGGCGGATCCCGTGATCACCGCCATCGAGGGGGTGACCGTCAAGGAGTCGGACCTCAACGGGGGCAGTGGCCAGCATGGGGGTACCAGCCCGTCAGGCACGGGAGAGGTTGCCATCGGCCAGGTGACGATCGCCGCCGGGAGTGACCGGGTGGTTTCCCTGCAACTGGATGTAGCCCGCTTCAACGCCCTCAATACCCTGACGTCGGGGGGCAAGGCGGTCACCATAGGGGCAGACAGCCAGCCGGGTGTCTACCTTGGCAAGGACAGCGCAGGCAAGCTCATCTTCAAGCTGACCCTGGATGTGTCCGGCCGCTACACCTTCGAGCTGACCGGCAATCTGGATCACAGCGTCCAGGGCAAGGATCTGCTGGATATCCAGCTGCCGTTGCAGGCACGGGACAGTGACGGGGATCTGAGTGCCGAAGTGATCGGTCATGTGAGCGTGCAGGATGACGTACCCGTGGCCGTGGACGCGAGCAAGACCCTGAATGAAGGGGCGAAAGTGACCGGCGATCTGCTGGCCACTGCCAGCGAGGGGGCGGATGATGCGGTGGTGAGAGCGGTGACCATCAATGGCACCGAGCACCCCATCGCCGCCACGGGCAACACCACCATCTCGGTGACAGACAGCACGGGGCAGATCATCGGCACCCTGGTGATCAATGCCGAGGGTGACTACAGCTTCACCGCCAAATCAGGCATCGATCACAGCAACAGCACCCTGGTACAGCAGATAGGCTTCCACCTGGTGGATGGCGACGGAGATACCGACGACGGTCTTCTGACCCTGACCATCCGGGACGAGGCTGGCAAGCTCACCGTGAGCGCAGTCACTGGCCAGGAGGATGCGGGGGCGAGCGATTCGGGCCAGGGGATCCCCATCACCATGAACCTGGATGTGGGGGATTTCGATCGGGGCGAGCATGTGGAGCAGTTGCTTATCCAGGCGCCAGCCAACGCCCAGGGCACCTTCTATTTCAACGGCGTCGCACTGACCACCATCACCCAGGGGGGCAAGACCTGGTATGAGGTGCCGCCCGCGGCCATGGTGGCGGTGGCCAACACCGATGACAAGTTCCAGCTCACCGGTGTCACCTTTGTGCCGAACCACGACTACTCGAGCTACAACAACGGAGGTGCTGCGCTGCGCTTCCCGGTGCAGTTGCAGGTGGGGGTCACCGAGGGGAGCAAGCCCCCGGTGCTGACCGGCAATCTGGACATCACGGTGCAGGGCATTGCCGACAAACCCCTGTGGGATGCGGGCAGCACGCACCAGCACTACACCACGGACGAGGACAGCAGCGGCATCGCCCTCAACGTCAAGGCGGGTCTCACCGATACGGACGGCTCCGAGACCCTGAGCTACCAGATCAAATGGGCGTCCGGCCAGGGCTCGCTGACCCTGAACGGCAAGGTGCTCACCCCGGGGGCGAACGGCCTCTATACGGTGGCCGGTGGCGACATCAACAAGGTGACGGTGGTGCCCGGCAAGGACTACAGCGGTGACATCAAGCTCATTGTGACCCCGGTGAGCACCGAGAAGACCCCGGTGGTGACCGGCAAGGAGACGGCCCTCGGCGATCCGCTGGAGGTGATTGTCAACGTGAACCCGCTGGCGGACGACGCCAAGCTGACGGTGCGCGAGATCCAGGGCAAGGAAGATACCCTGATCGATCTGGGCAGCAAGATTGGGCTCGCCCATCTGGGAGACACCACAGATGGCTCCGAGCAGCTGTTCGTGCGCATCAGCGGCCTGCCCGCCGGTGCCACCCTGCTGCTGGGTGGGGTGGCGGTCACCCAGGATGCCAACGGCTATTACGAGGTGCCCTATGGCCGCATCAATGACCTCAAGCTGCTGCCGCCCAAAAACAGCAACGTCGATTTCGATCTCACCATCAAGGGGGTGGTGAAGGACACCGCCATCCTGACCGATGCCAGCGGCCAGACCCACACCGTGGTCAACGAGAAGGAGACCGGCAGCCAGAGCCTGCACGTGGATCTGGTGGGGGTGGTGGATGAACCCCATTTCGATCTCAATACCACCGACTGGACCCAGGATGGCAACGGCTACAGCATCACCATCCAGGAGGATGGCCGGGCACCGCTGGACTTCAAGCTCACCTCGGGGGAGTGGACGGATACCCCGCTCGATCACTCGGAAACCCTCAACCTGGTGCTGGAAGGGCTGCCGGAAGGGGCCAAGGTATTCGACGGCAGTGGCAAGGAGCTGACCCTGACCTTCGCCGGGCTCGATGGCAAGGGCAATCCTCTCTATCAGGTGGATGTGACCAGCCTTGGCAACCTGCAGATCCAGCCACCCCCCAACAGCACCGCCGATCTGCACCTGGTCGGCCACGTGGTGGTGACCGAGAATGACGGCGATCACAAGAGTTTCGACGTGCCCCTCACCATCAAGGTGGAGCCGGCCATCGACGCCACCGACTATGCCAAGACCAGCCATGGCCTGGAGGATCAGTTCACCGTCCTCGACTGGCAACCTGATCTGACCGACAGCGCCGAGAAGGTGACCCACCTCAGCCTCTCCGGGATTGAACCCGGGTATGAAGTCTGGATCCGCGTGGGCGGGGTCGAGACCCAGCTGACCGTGAGCGGCGGCGCCGTGGACTTGAGCGACGCCGAGCTGCAAAGCCTGCTCGGCGGTGGCCAGCTGCTGGTGAAAGGGCCCGAGGACAGCGACAGGGACACCACCCTCCAGAGCCATGTCACGGTGACACAAGTGGATGTGGACTCCAGCGCCACTGCCCAGAAGGTGATCGACGGCACCCTGCATGTGGATATCCAGGCGGTGGTGGAGCCCGATGGCAACCTGGTGCAGACCGGTCAGCTGGAGAGCCCGGACGGGCACGACATCCCGCTGGACGGCGTCTTCGTGTTCGAGGATCTGGACCCCAGCAGCGATGAGGTCATCGACTACCTGGTGATCAGCGATCTGCCCCCCGGCTTCGTGGTGGTGGGCGGCATCAACGATGGCAAGGGCAACTGGACGGTGCCCCACGACGCCCTCGGCAGTTATGCCCTGCGCTCGCCGGATGGCTTCACCGGCACCGTCACCTTCAAGGTGAGCGCCAGGGTGGTCGACCTTGGTGACAACAACGAGGGGGATGTGAGCGCCCCGGCCTATCGGGAGATCACCGCCAGCGCCGACTTCCATGGCGCGACCCACTCGGGTCAGGTGGCCGCCGATGTCGATTTTGACAACAGTACCCCCATCACCGGGGTGGAGGATCACGGCGTCAACTTCGGCAGCCAGCTCAAGCAGATGGTGACCCTGGGCACGGCGGACATCGGGGACGACGAGCTCAGCATCGTCATCACTGGTCTCCCTCCGGGCGTCAACGTACAGGGGCTCACCTATGACTTCGTCAACGGCGAGTACCTCATCAAGTTGCCGGGCGGCCTCGATGATCTCGACCGCCTGACCCTGACCCTGCCGCAAGACTATGCCGGTGACGGCCTGCACTTCAATGTGCGCCTGGTCAACACCGACACCGTGAGCGGTGACACCAAGATGGTGGAGAAGGACGTCACCCTCTCCATCACCCCGGAGGTGGACATCAACGGCGGGGCGGACGGCCTGCCCGAGCTGCAACTGAACGTGAAGGACGTAAACGGCGACGGTCAGCCTGACAACCTGGAAGACACCGACATTCATCTCGATCTCTCGGTCAAGCTCGCCGACATCAGCCCCTCGGTGGCCGATGGCGGTCTCGAGACCGTGGAGCAGGTGGTCGTGACCGTGGATCCCCAATATGGTCACTTCCTCGACAAGAACGGCCAGCCGGTTTCCACCCTCACGGTGAACAACCCGGCGGATCTCAAGGATCTGGTGTTCGTGCCCAAGGAGCACTTCAGCGGCAAGGTGCCGCTGGCGGTGACGGTGGATATTCTCGATACCGCCACCACGGGCACGGATCGGGGGAGCTGGAGCGGCAACGTGAGCTTCGAGGTGCTGCCGGTGAACGATCCGGCCAACCTCACGGTCCAGAACGTCACGGGCCAGGAAGATGGCAGCGTGAGCCTGGGGGGGCTGGGGGCCAGCCTCATCGACAACGATGGCTCCGAGCAGATCGTCGGGCTGCAGATCAAGGGGGTGCCGGATGGCTTCACCCTGTCCGCCCCGGCGGTCAACAACGGCGGTGGGGTGTGGCAGGTGCCTGTGGGCACCGACTTCTCCAAGCTGACCCTGATCCCGCCTGCGGACTTCAGCGGCACCGTGAGTCTGACCCTGAGCGCCTTCACCCTGGACAAGGGGCTGACCCTGCCCCTTGAAACCAGTGCGGGCTTCACCGTCACCGTCAATCCGGTGGGGGATGCGGTCATCACTGACATGCAGGAGCAGGCGAGCGGCACCGAAGGGGATGTGATCACCCTGAACCTGGGGGTGGAGACCCGGGATACCCAGGCTACCGGCGGCAATGCCGGCAATGTGCACGAGAACGGGCCCGAGCAGGTGCGCGTCACCCTGGAAGGGGTGCCGGACGGGGCAGAAATCCGCCTGCCGAGCGGGGTGAGCGGCACCGTAGTGGATCTCGGCGGTGGCCGCTGGCAGGTCACCACGGACGGCGGCAAGCTCGACGCGGTGGAGCTCGTGACCAACGACGCCAACGGCGCCATGGCGATCAAGGTGACGGCCCAGAGCCTGGACAACGGCGCCCTCGGCCCCGAAGTGAACGGCACCATCCATCTCGATGTGAGCCCGGTCAACGACGCCCCCGTCAACGTGCTGCCCGATGATCCCCAGGTGGCCCAGGAGGACGAGCCGTTCGTCATCCAGGGTCTGCAGGTCAAGGACGTGGATGCGGGCAACGGCATCATGGAAGTGCGCCTCTCGGTGGAGCACGGCACCCTGACCCTGTCGGCCGGGAGCGGCGTGACCCTGACCGGCAACGGCACCGGCGATGTGGTGCTGACCGGCACCCTGGCGGATCTCAATGCCCTGCTCTCGGGCGGCGTCACCTATCAGGGCGACCCGGACTTCCATGGCAATGACGCCTTGACCATGGTGACGGACGATAGGGGCAATACCGGCAGCGGTGGCGCCCTGAGTGACACCGATGTGCTGCCCATCCTGGTACAACCGGTCAACGATGCCCCCGTAAACCAGCTGCCGACGACGCCCCAGGTGGCGCAGGAAGATCAGCCCTTCACCATTCACGGGCTGCAGGTGAGCGATGTGGATGCGGGCAACAGCCCCCTCTCTGTCACCCTCTCCGTGCTGCACGGTACCCTGGAACTGGCGGCGGGCAGTGGCGTGACGGTGAGCGGCAGCGGCAGCAACACCCTGGTGCTGAGCGGTTCCCAGGATGCCATCAATGCCTTGCTCGCAGGGGGCGTGACCTATCAGGGCGAGCAGGACTTCAATGGCCAGGATGCCCTGACCATGGTGACCAATGATCTTGGCAACACCGGCAGCGGTGGCCCCCTGAGCGATACCGACGTGCTGCCCATCGAGGTCGAGCCAGTCAATGATGCCCCTGTCACCCAGGTGCCGGGCTCATTGCAGGTGAAAGAGGATGGCTCCCTGTCGCTCACCGGGATCAGCGTGAAGGACGTGGATGCGGGCAGTGCGCCCATCTCCATGGTGCTGCGGGTGGAGCACGGTGTGCTGACCCTGCTGGGGGCGGCAGGCGCCGTCTCGGTGCAGGGGGCGGGGACCAGCGTGGTGACCCTGGTCGGGTCGCTCGATGATCTCAACGGTCTGTTGGCAGGCAACCTGCACTACGAGCCAGCCAGGGACTTCTGGGGTCAGGACAACCTGAGCATCACCACCTCGGATCAGGGCAATACCGGTGCCGGTGGCGTCCTGACCGACAGCGCCCAGATTGCCATCCAGGTGACGGCCGAGCCGGACGATCCCCAATTGGGGGTCGGCACCCACGATATCCTTGCGTTGCAAGGGGCCTGGGTGCCGCTCAACCTCAGCGCCAGCGTGGTCAATCCGGCCCCGGGTGAGCTGTCGGTGCGGATCCAGAACCTCGGCAGCGCCCAGGTGGTGGACGAGCACGGCCAGAGCGTCGGCCACGCGGATGGCAACGACTGGTTGCTGCCGATGGACCAGTCCGTGCCCATCTACCTCAAGGATCTGCCGGCGGGGGATCATGCCCTCACCCTGAGTGCCGAATCCAGCCTGGGTGGCGGCACCCTGAGCTCGGCCACGGAGACCATCACCATCCACAGCCAGAGCGGTCACGATCTGCTGGGCTCGGATCAGGGGGACTGGCTGTTTGGCTCCTCCGGCAATGATCGCCTCCTGGGCGGCATGGGAGATGATGTGCTGCGGGGCGGTCAGGGCAATGACATCCTGACCGGTGGCGCCGGCAGCGATCTCTTCGTGTGGGGCAGTGGTGACGAGGGGACGACGGCCTCTCCGGCGATAGACACCATCACCGACTTCCGTCCTCAGGAGGGGGACAGGATCGATCTGGCGGACCTGCTCAAGGGGGTGACCGACAGCAGCGTGGATGGCCTGCTGGGTCATCTCCAGGCATCGGTGACCAGCACCGGCAACGGCCTGAGTGACGTGAGCCTGTCGGTCTCCCCGGCGGGGGATGGCAATGTCACCCAGCAGATCACCCTGAAGGACGTGGATCTGAGTGGCTGGAACCTGAGCGGCTCCTCCTCTCACGACATCCTGCAATCCATGCTGGATCAGCACAGCCTGATCATCCAGCACCCCTGATGGGGTGAGATGATGCAAAGAGCCGGCGAATGCCGGCTCTTTTTTTGGCTGAATATGCTGGCTTGATATTTCCTGGTGGTGGTAATGGGAGATGGTTTTTAACAGAGTGGGTGTTGTTGCTGCTTTTTACTGTGTGGGTGGTTCAAACAACCAAAGGAATTCGCCGCCCGGGCCTCCCATCGGGCTGCCCGGGCGGCGTCAGGGCCTTGCCGCGCCGATCCCGGTCAATGCCGGGCCAGAGGGGGCGCAGGCATTGACCGGGGAGTGTCGCTTCCAAGCCGGTGCCCGGGATGATGGGCGGACCGGGGGGATGGCGGTCAGGCCAGCGCCCGTGCCAGCAGGTGCACCGGGTGTTCGCAGCGAAACGGCGTGCTCATCTCGATCTGCCACTTGCAGGTCTCGCAGTCGGTGATGACCAGATCGGGCTTGAGCCGGTTTATCTGATCAAACAGCCCCTGGCCGATGGCCTGGCTGGTGTCGTAGTTCTCGGACTTGAAGCCGTAGGTGCCGGCGATGCCGCAGCACTGGGAGTCCAGCACCGTCACCTTGACGCCGGGGATGGCCCGCAGCAGCTCGAGGGTGTAGATGACGCCCCCCATCTTCTCCAGGTGGCAGGGGGTGTGGTAGGCGATGTGCAGATTGAGGGGCTTCATGGCCGGTTTGTTGCCCCGATCGAACTCGTTCCACAGGAAGCGGGTCACCAGGGAGATGCGATCCCGCACCTTGTGGTTGTCCTGCTCCAGCAGGTGGGGATATTCGTCGCGCAGGGTGAAGCCGCAGGTGGAGGAGGTGGCCAAGAGCGGCATCTCGTTGCCGAGCAGGGTGTTCTCCAGCTGCTGGATATTGAAGGCCGCCTGCCGCCTGGCCTTGTCCATGAAGCCGTTGGCAATCAGCGGCACGCCGCAGCACTTCTCCCGCGCAAGCAGCTGGACACCGATGTTCATGGCGTTGAGCACCTGCACCAGCTCCTTGCCGAGCTGGGGGTGGTTGTAGTTCACATAACAGCCGTGGAAGTAGGCGATCTGGCGCGCAAAGCGGGCCTGAGTCGTTTTCTGCTTCTTGTACCAGCCGCGGAAGGTGCCTTGTGAGTATTTGGGCAAGTCCCGGTGGGAGGAGACTCCCAGCGCCTTGTCCAGCACCTGCTTCATCGGCTTGAGGCCGGTGGTGAAGTTGACCACCGGGGCCATCAGGGTGGACATGCTGCCCATGAGATCCGTGTGGGAGAGCACGAACTCGCGGATCCCCGGTTTGAAGCCGCTGTACTGGTGCTTGGCCTTGGCGATGATGTCGCCGATGCGCACCCCGCTCGGGCAGGCCACTTCGCAGCGCTTGCAGTTGGTGCAGTACTTGAGGGCGCTGTCAAAGAGCTCGGGACTCTTGATGCGCAGCCGCTCCCCATCCGGGCCCGCCTGCTTGGGGCCGGGGTAGGCCGGGTTGGCCTTGGCCACCGGGCAGTAGGCGGTACAGACGGTGCATTTGATGCACTGATCGAAAGTCTGGTTGGCATGATCCAGTAGCATGTCAGTTCTCCTCCCGTTGGGTGTGAAGGCACGGGATATGGGGCGAAATCATCATCGGGCTGAACTCAAAATGTGACCGGCGGCCTGCCAGCCGGTGGCGACCGCGACACCTGAGCCAGAGCCCTCCATGGATTGGGCATCGTCGTGGGCCAGCACGCCGTGTCGTTGGAGTGATAATATGTGATTCATCTCAGCCCTCCGCCAGAATATGGCCAGCGGCTTGCCAGCCGGTGGCAACGGCCACGCCGGAGCCGGAACCTTCTTTAATGGGGTCATAGTGCGCGAGCACGCTGCCGGCGCCGTAAAGGTTGGTGAGGGGCCTGCCGCCGCGCAGCACCCGCAGCCGCTCGTCGGTCTTGACCCCGAAGCCCATGAAGGGATGGTGGTCGAACAGGCGGCGGCCGGCCCAGGTGTCGCGCTCGGCAAGGCTCAGTACGTCGGCATCGAAGATGGGTTCACGAATGCCCCCGAGGCGCGACTCCAGCCCGCGGCTGAAGAAGCTGCCGGAGGCGAGCACGAAGTGGTCCGCCTCGAACAGCTGATCCTCCCCGTGCTGGCTGTGCACCCCGATCACCTTGTCGCCGTCATAGCGGGCGCCCAGCACCCGCTCGCTGGTGAGGAAGGTGCCGCCAAGGGTCATGAAGCGGCGCTTGAGGGCCTCCTGCATCCGCATGCCGATGAGGGACGGCGGCATGGTGGCCACCTCCTTGATGGTGCAGCCGGTGCGCCGTTCCAGCTCGCTCAGACGCGGGCCGACCAGCCCCAGCGACAGGCAGGCGGGCAGCACGATATGGCGACAGCCGGGCACGCCGCATCCCTGCACCATGCGGCTGATCTCGCGGGCCAGATCCGCCAGCAGGTCCTGCTGGCCAGGCCCCTGCTTGTCGAACAGGCGGGCGATGTCGGCGGAGCGAAACTCGTGGGGATTGCGGCTGAACTGGGCGAGCTGGGGCAGGCGAATTTCCCCGGTCAGGATGCGGCTGTGGGCAAAACGGGCGTGGGTCGCGAGATTCGCCGCCGCGAGCGCCGGGTGAAAATCGCGAAACCCTTCCAGGGTGGCGAGCAGGATGGCGTCCGGGGCGGGGGCATCGGTCATGCAGGCGCAAGTGTCTGGGGAGAGCCAGGTGGATTTCAGGGTGCCGATGGGGGTCAGCCGCTGGTGGTTGTGCTCCTGGCGCATCAAGGGTAGCCCCTCTTCTGCGCAGTGGCGTTGCAGGTCGGCCAGACTCCCCTCGATATTCTGCATCCCCACCTTGCTGTAAGGGTGATCCGGATGGGCCGCCATGAAGGCGGGCAGGGCGGCGCGGGGATCCCCGTCGCTCTCCAGCAGATCCACCGAGCCGGAGGAGAAGTGCAGGGCGCTTTGGCCGGAAGCCATCAGCAGGGTCTTCTGGCCGGCCTCGGCGAGGCGCAGGGCTGCCGAGAGGCCCGCCATGCCGCCGCCGATCACGATGCTGTCAAATTTCATGGCTGCGCTCCTTGGTGGAATTGGCGGTGCTGGCATCGAGCGGGAAGGGGGGCTCGCTCACCAGGTGGGGGGCCGTCCACTCGCCAAGGCCGAACAGCCCTTCGTAGATCCAGTAGGTAAATTCCGCTTCCCGCAGGGCATCGCCCCAGAGCACGGGCCGGGTGCCCTTGTAGCGCTCCTCCAGGAACTGGCGCAGCATGACGCAGGCCTGACGACCGTCCGCCTTGCCGTACTCCTGCATCAGGCCGGCGGCGCGGTAGGCGCACAGCTCCCCCTGACAGGGGCCCATACCCAGGCGGGTGCGGCGGCGCAAGTCCACCAGGTTGTCCACGTCGAGCTCCCGCAGGGCGTATTCAATCTCGCCCGCGGTCACCATCTCGCACTCGCAGATGAGGGCGTTGGCCTTGGGGTTGTCGCGGAAAAAGGCGATGACCCGCTCGCCGTGGCGGTACTGGGCCGAGCCTTCGGCGGGTACCGAGAGGCCGGGGGCGGAGACCTTCTCCGGATCCCGCGAGCCGGGCAGGCTCAGCTCGGCGGTGCGGCAGGGCTTGCTGTTGCCAAGCTTTTTGGCAAGCAAGTCGGTGGCCCATTCGGCCATCAGCCGGTAGGTCATCAGCTTGCCGCCGGTGATGGTGTTGAAACCCTGGAGGCCATCTCGCTCGGCGTGATCCAGCAGCACGATGCCACGGCTGATGTTGCGGCCGGACTCGTCGCCATCCACTGCCACCAGAGGGCGAACGCCGGCGTAGGCCCGCAGCAATCGGGTGCGGGCCATGATGGGGGCCAGTTTTATCCCCTCGCGCAGCAGCACCTCCACCTCTTCGGGCTCGACGCTGAGCTGGTCAATCTTGTGGTAATCGATACGACTCGACGTGGTGCCGATGAGGGAGATGGTATCGCCCGGCACCAGAATGTCCGCGTCCGCCGGTTTGCGGCAGCGGTTGAGCACCAGCTGGTTGAGGCGGTAATCCATGATGAGCAATGAGCCCTTGGCCGGGAACATGCGGATGCCGAGGTCGGCATACTCGCAGATCTGCTGGCCCCAGATGCCGGCGGCGTTGATCACCTCCTGGCACTCCACCTCGAACGCTTCGCCGGTGCGGGTGTTGATGGCCTTGACCCCGTGCACCCTATCCTGGGTGCGCAAAAGCCCCAGCACCTTGCTGTGGGTGAAGATGCGGGCGCCGTGCTCCTTGGCGTCCAGCACGTTGGCAGCGGCCAGGCGGAAGGGGTCGACCGTGCCGTCCGGCACCTGGATGGCACCGATCAGCGCCGGGTTGACGTTGGGTTCAAGGCGCAGCGCCTCGGCGGGATCCAGCTGGCGGGCGTCGATGCCTGCCAGGGCGCAGGCGTCCATGAAGGTATTTTGAAAATGGATGTCATCTTCCGGCAGGGTGATGAAGAGGCCGCCGGTGTCCTCGACGCAGTGGCTGGCGATCCGCTTGAGGATGCGGTTCTCCTGAATGCATTCGCGGGCGGACTCCTGATCCGTCACCGCGTAGCGGGCGCCGGAGTGGAGCAGGCCATGGTTGCGGCCCGTGGTGCCGGCGGCGATGTCGTCCCGCTCAAGCAGGATGCAGTCGATGCCGCGCAGCGCGCAATCGCGCATGATGCCGGCGCCGGTGGCGCCCCCCCCTATGATGACGACTTGTGTGGTGATTCTTTTCATTCGTGCCCGTCTCATCTCTTCCAGATGAGGCCAGTGTGGCGCCTCCACGACGTAAAATGTTTGATATGGGCCAAATTAATGTTCGTAAACGCTCATTAAGTGTGAGGCGATGAGCGAAATGTGATGAACCTCACGTCACCGTCGAGGCGGGCAGGGGAAAGCATGACGGGAGGGGAGAAGGCCAGCCCGGGGGCTGGCCAGAGGGCGGCGTGGGGGAAACCTCAGCCGCAGCACTTCTTGAACTTCTTGCCGCTGCCACAGGGGCAGGGGTCGTTTCGCCCGACCCGCAGCGGCGCCGGATCCTGCTCGCCGTCGGTGTAGACCCAGCGCCCCTGATGGCGCACGAAGCGGGAGCGCTCATGGAGGCAGTGACGTTCGTCCCCCTCCAGGAACCAGGCCTTGAATTCCACCATGCCGAGGGTGTCATCGGGGCCGCCCTGGCTGGCGATGATCTCGAGGCCATCCCAGCGGGTGTCGGTCGATGAGAGGTCGGCCGCGGTCAGTCCGTTCAGATAGTCCGGGTGCCAGCTGTGTACCAGATATTCTCCCAATCCCAGCATGAAGGCGCTGTAGCGGGATCGCATCAGCTGCTCCGGGGTGGCGGCGGGCTGGCCTGCGTGGAGTACACCGCAGCACTTGGCAAGAAAAAGAGAGGAACCGCAAGGACATAGGTTCATGAGTCAGCTCATCTGGTCGATAATTAAAGGTGGCGGGATTGTAGCGAACGCACTTCCCTTTCGGCCAGCTTCCCATGCCGTTTAGGCAGACATCATGCAGCAATGAACACAGCACAAAGGGTGACACAATGACACTTAAGCAGAAGATCCTGTTACTGGGGGCCATCCCCGTGCTGCTGATGGCCCTGGTGGTCAATCTCAGCAACTACCTGGTGGCCAGGAGCGATCTGGAATCGGATCTGGTGGTGGCGCGGGAGAGGGCAATCAAGGAGCGCAAGGCGCTGCTCAGCAGTTATCTGATGCTGGCCAAGACGGCCATCGAGAGCAGCTACGGCAAGCCTGACAGCCCCGAAGTGCGCCAGCAGGTGAAGGAGATATTGCGGCCGCTGCGCTATGGCAGCGACGGCTACTTCTTCGTCTACGACTATCAGGGCAATACCGTGCTGCTGCCGACCCGGCCCGAGATGGAGGGGAAGAACCGCTGGCAGGACAAGGATACCAAGGGTGCCTTCCTCATTCAGGGGATCATCAAGTCGGCGCGGGAAGGAGATGGCTTCTCGGAGTACTGGACCAACAAGCCCTCTATCGGGCGGGATGCCCCCAAGCTCTCCTTCAACCTGGTGCTCGACAAGTATCAGTGGGTCGTGGGCACGGGCTTCTACATCGACGACATCGACAATGAGCTTGCAACCCTGCGCAGCGAGCGGGAGGAGACCATGTATGGCTCCCTGAAAACCGGGGTGCTGTTCATCCTGGTGATCCTGGGGGTGACCCTGGCGGCCACCGTGGTGATCGGCAACCGGGTCACCCGCCCGCTGGCGGATGCGGTTGCCGCACTCAACGACATCGCCGACGGGGACGGGGATCTGACCCAGCGCCTCAAGGTGCAGAGCAAGGACGAGGTGGGGCAGCTGGCCGCCGCCTTCAACCGCTTCGTCGAGCGGATCCAGTCGGTGGTGAGCCAGGTGGGGGAGACCAGCCACCAGTTGCTGGGGGCCGTGGATCGGCTGCATAGCCTGAGCGAGCATGCGGACAGGCAGATGCAGGGCCACGGCAAGGAGACGGATCAGGTGGTGACCGCGGTGACCGAGATGAGCTCCACCGCCCAGGAGGTGGCGGCGAGCGCTTCCAACGCCGCCAGCGCCACCAGCGATGCGGCCCGCGAGTCCGATGCGGCCCGCGGCGTGGTGAACAGCGCCATCGGCAGCATCAACCGGCTGGTGGACGAAGTGCATGTGGCGGCCGGGGTCATCGAGCAGCTCGCCCACGAGACCGGCAAGATAGGCTCCGTGGTGGAGGTCATTCGCGGCATCGCCGATCAGACCAACCTGCTGGCCCTCAACGCCGCCATTGAGGCGGCCCGGGCGGGCGAGCAGGGGCGCGGCTTTGCGGTGGTGGCGGATGAGGTGCGATCCCTCGCGGGCCGTACCCAGCAGAGCACCAAGGAGATCAACGAGATGCTCCAGCGCCTGCAGGGCGGGGTGAAGCAGGCGGTGGAGGTGATGCAGGCCAGCGAGGCACGCAGCCAGGAGACGGTGCAGGAGGCGAGCCACATCGCCAGCTCCCTGGACAGCATGGTAGCGGCGGTCGGGACCATCAACGACATGAACATCCAGATCGCCACGGCCGCCGAGGAGCAGCACGCGGTCTCCGAGGAGATCAACAAGAACCTGGTGGCCATCCAGCAGATCGTCAGCGAGCTGACCGAGGCGTCCGGGGAGTCCAGCACCACCACCCGCGCCCTGGCAGGCACGGGTGACAAATTGCGCCAACTCGTCTCCCGCTTCCGTTACTAATCACATTTTTGCCGTCTGGACAGGATTTCCAGACGGCAAATTTGGGGATCGGCGCAGAATGTGTGAAAATCGCGCCATTCGTTCCTTTCGTTAGCCCCAACCCTATGAATGAGATCGTGAAAGGCAGTATCGATTTGATCCGTCAGCTCAACTACGGCCTGGTGTATGCCAGCCTGGAGGAGCACAAGGAGCTGTCCCGTACCGATCTGTCCCGTCTGACCGGCCTGTCGCCGGCCAGCATCACCAAGATCACCCGCGAGCTGCTGGACGGCGGCCTGGTGGTCACCTGCGGCGAGAGCTCGGTGGGGCGTGGCCGTCGCCAGACCCTGCTGCGCATCAACGAGCGCCGCTTCCAGTTTCTCTCCATGCGCCTGGGGCGCGGCTATGTGGACATGGCCCTGTTCGATCTCGCGGGTCACTCCCTGGCACGCCATCGCCATGTCTTCAACGAGGCGGAGCGTGCCGAGCTGCTGGCCAGCCTGGTGCGGGCCATCGAGGGCTTTTTGCCCAAGAAGGCGCTGCGTCTGGCCTGCATCGCCCTCTGCCTGCCCGGCCAGGTGGAGCGCCACTCCGGCATGGTCAAGCATTTTCCCTATTACGATCTGCGCAACTGGCCCCTCGGTCCCACCCTGCAGGAGGCCTTCTCGGTACCCGTGCTGGTGAGCGGCGACGTGCGCACCTGGATCCAGGCCGAGCGGGAGTGGGGCGCCGCCAGGAACTGCTCGGATGCGGTGCTGGTGTTCGTGCACAACGACATCGGGGTCGGCATGGTGGTCAATGGCCAGCTCATCGAGAGCGAGTCGGCTCTGCTCGGGGATCTCAGCCACCTGCAGCTCGAACCTTATGGCCAGCGCTGCTACTGCGGTGGCTTCGGTTGCGCCTGCACCCTCGTGACCAATCAGGCGCTGGAGGCGCAATATCGGGAGCTGCGCGAACGGATGCAGGAGTTCGATCTGCCCGAAAGCGTCACCATCCGCGAGCTGTGTGAGCTGGCGCTGGCGGGCAACAGCCTGTGTCAGGACATCCTGCACCAGGCGGCGGGCCGCCTCTCCCGGGTGCTGGCGAACCTCATCTGCTTGCTCAACCCGGGCAAGCTGCTGCTCGGGGGGGAGATCACCCGGGCCGATCGACTGCTCTTCCCCATGTTGCACCAGTCCCTGGCAAGCCAGTTGCCCGCCGAGTACCTGGTGCGCCTGCAGATTGAATCCACCCACTTCTACGAAGATCCCACCAAACCCACCTCGGTGCAGGTGCACAAGGCCCTGCGCGATGGCAGTCTGCTGCTCGACTTGTTGCGAGGCGACAAGGAGGCATGAGGCTCGGGTTGCAAGGACGCTTCCTGCTCATTCTCTGTCTGGTCAGTCTGTTGCAACTGGTGTTGCTGAGCGGGGCCAGCTACTACTATGTCGCCGAGCAGCGCTACCGTGAGGTGGGGGATCAGGCCCTGGATGTGGCACGGCTGGTGGCGCGGGAGTCCGGCGTCATCGCCGGGGTGAAGCGGGCGGATACGGTCCGCCTCAATGCCCTGGTGGAGCGGATCCGCGCCGAGGTCGGGGCCAGCTACATCGTCATCGGGGACAGGCAGGCACGCCGCCTGGTGCACCCCAATGCGGACCGGATTGGCAAAGCCATGGTGGGGGATGATCCCGAGCGTGCCCTGCAGGGAGAAGCCTATATCTCCAGGGCCCAAGGGTCCCTTGGGGTCTCGGTGCGCGGCAAGGGGCCCATCCGGGACGAGATGGGCAAGATCATCGGGGTGGTGTCGGTCGGCTATCTGGTGCGGGACATCGATGCGGATCTGCAGGGCTATTTGCGCTTTGGCCTGGCCATGACCTTGCTCATCGTGCTGCTCAACAGTGTCGCCGCCGCCTGGCTGGCCCGGCGCTACAAGAAGGCGATTTTCGGCTTTGAACCCGAGCAGATGGGGCGTCTCTATGCGGAGCTCGACTGTACCCTGCGCACGGTGCGCGAGGGGATCCTCACCATCGACGAGCAAGGGCGCCTCACCTCCCTGAACCCCAACGGCATCAAGTTGCTGCGCCTGGACGACACCACCGCCAGGAGCGCCATCGGACAGCCCATCGGTCACCTGCTGCCGGGCAGTCGCATGCTCTCCATCCTGCAAGAGCAGACCCCCCAGTTTGACGAGGAGATAGTGCTCAACGGCCAGTCCCTCATCGTCAACCGCTTGCCGCTGGTGCGCGAGGGCAAGCTGATCGGCGCCGTGTCGAGTTTTCGGCGCAAGGACGAGCTGGCGGAACTCAGTGCCCAGCTCTCCCAGGTGCAGGCCTACAGCGATCTGCTGCGGGTGCAGACCCACGAGCACAACAACCAGCTCGGGACCATCGCCGGCCTCATCGAACTCGGGGCCACCCGGGAGGCGCTCGCCTTCATCGGGCGGGAGGCGGCCACCGAGCAGACCCTGCTCGGCTTCCTGATGGGGGCCATCGCCAAACCCAAGGTGGCGGGGTTGCTGCTCGGCAAATACCACAGGGCCCACGAGCTCGGTCTTGAGCTCGTGATCGATCCCGATGCCTGTCTGCACGACATTCCTGCCCGTGTCAGCGGTTCCCAGCTGGTAACGGTGCTGGGCAATCTCATCGACAACGCCTTCGAGGCGACCCGCCGCCACGGTGCGCCCTATCAGCCCATCCGGGTTTCCCTGAGCGATCTGGGGCAGGATCTGGTGCTGGAGGTGGAGGATGGGGCTGGCGGCATCGACCCGCAGTTGGCGGACAGGTTGTTCGAACAGGGGGTCAGCAGCAAGCCCGAGCCAGGACACGGTATCGGGCTCTCCCTGGTGCGCAAGACCCTGGATGCCCTGCAGGGGGAGATCACCATCGAAGCCACGACGCAGGGAAGTTGCGTCGTCTGTTACATTCCCAAGGAGGTGTGAGTGATCAAGATCCTGATCGTCGAGGATGATCCCGCCATTGCCGAGATCCACCGCCGCTTCGTGCAGCGCCTCGCCGGTTTCGAGGTGCTGGGGGTAGCGTTGACCCTGTTCGATGCCAGGGAGCAGATAGGGATCCTCCGGCCCGATCTGGTGCTGCTGGATGTCTGGTTGCCCGATGGAGAGGGGTTCTCGCTATTGAGAGAGCTGCGCCAGGCGGGGGCGAGTCTGGATGTGATCCTGCTCACCGCGGCGCGGGAAGCTGCTGCCCTGCAGGAGGCGATGCGCCTCGGGGTGGTGGATTTCATCTTGAAGCCCGTGGTGTTCGAGCGGCTGCGCGGCACCCTGGAGAAGTACCGTCAGAGCATCGCCGCCCTGGCGGCGTTGGCCGACATCGACCAGCAGGCGGTGGACACCCTGTTCGGTACGCCGTTGCAGCAGGTGGCGGCAGAGGGACTGCCCAAGGGCATCGATGCTCTCACCCTGCAGCGGGTGCTGACGGCCCTGACTCCGGAGGCCGCCAGTGCCGAGGAGATAGGCAGCCGGATAGGGGTGAGCCGGACCACGGCGCGCCGCTATCTGGAATTTCTGGTGGGGCAGCAACTGGCGAGCCCAGAGCTCGAATATGGCACCGTCGGGCGGCCGGAGCGGCGTTACCGCAAGCCGTGATCCGGTCGCCCGGAACCTGCTGTCCAGACAAGAAAAGAGCGCCTTTCGGCGCTCTTTTTATCAGGGTTTGCTTCCCGTGGGCATCAAGGTCTCTGCGCGTTATGGGCAGGGTTCAGAGGTGGCAGAGGATCATCGATTCAGTGGCTGGTGGCAGGCTCCCCCTTGGGGGCCCGGCGAGCCTGCCACCACTGCCAGACGGGCAGCAGCAACATGGTCAGGGTGATCACCGTGAAGGCGAGGGTGATGGGGCGCTCCCACAGGAAGCTCAGGCTGCCGTCGTTGATCACCAGGGCCCGGCGCAGGTTGTCCTCCAGCATGCCCCCCAGGATGAAGCCGAGCAGCATGGGGGCCATGGGGAAGGTGAGCAGGCGCAGGCCGATGGCGAGCAGTGCAACGATGGCCATCACATGGATGTCCATGGTGTTGAAGGAGACCAGATAGACCCCGGTCAGGGAGAACAGCAGCACCATGGGGATGAGCACGGGGCGCGGCACCGCCAGTACCCGGGCCAGGTAGGGGATGAGGGGGAGGTTCAGGATCAACAGCACCACGTTGCCCAGATACATGGAGATGATCACCGACCAGAAGACGTCCGGATGCTCCATGAACAGACGCGGGCCCGGCTGGATGCCGTAGGCCACCAGGGCGCCCAGGATGAGGGCCGTGGTGCCGGAGCCCGGGATCCCCAGGGTCAGCAGGGGCACGAAGGAGCCGGTGGAGGCGGCGTTGTTGGCCGCTTCCGGGGCGGCCAGGCCGCGCAGGCTGCCCTTGCCGAACTGCTCCTGGCGCTGCTTGCCGGCGATGTTGCGCTCGGCCCCATAGGCCATGAAGGCGGCGATGGTGGCACCGGCTCCCGGCAGCACGCCGATGAGAAAGCCCAGCACCGAAGATCGGGCGATGGGAGGCGCGATCTCCCTGACCTCTTCCTTGCTGAGCTTGAGGCTGCCGAGCTGCTGCATCTGCCTGGCCTCTTCCTCGCTGTTGTCCTTGCCGGGGCGCAGCACCGCCATCAGGATCTCTGCGAGGGCAAAGGTGGCCATGGCCAGCAGCAGGAAGGAGAAGCCGTCACGCAGATCCGGCAACCCGAAGGTGAACCTGTCCACCCCGACGCTGCGGTCGATGCCGATGGTGGAGATCATGATGCCGAACAGCGCCATGATCAGCGCCTTGAGCACCTGCCCCTTGCCGGCAAAGGCCGCCACGGCGGAGAGGCCCAGCACCATGAGGGCGAAGTAGTCCGCCGACTGGAAGGAGAGGGAGACCTTGGCGAGCAGGGGCGCCGCCACCATCAGCATGATGGCGGAGAGGGTGCCGCCGGTGAAGGAGGCGTAGGCGGCGATGGCCAGCGCCTTGCCCGCCTGTCCCTTGCAGGCCAGGGGATAGCCGTCGAAGGCGGTGACCACGGTGGCGGAGCAGCCGGGGGCGTTGATCAGGATGGAGGAGGTGGAGCCCCCGAAGATGGCGCCGTAATAGACCCCCGCCATCAAGATGATGCCGGAGGCCGGATCCAGGCCATAGGTGATGGGGATCATCAGGGCGATGGCGGTGACCGGGCCAAGGCCCGGCAACATGCCGATAAAGGTGCCGATGAAGCAGCCAAGCACCACCATCATCAGGTTGACCGGCAGCAGTGCGGTGCCGAGTCCTTGCAAGATTCCGTCTAACATGGTGACTCCTTAGAAACCGAGCAGGGTGAACAGGCGACCCGGCTCCAGATAGACGTTGAGCCCCTTGGTGAGCAGGGCCCAGAAGCCGATGGAGAAGGGGACGCTGATCATCAGGCCGTAGCGCAGGCTGGGCTCACCGAGTACCCGGATGCCCACGCTCAGGAAGGCGATGGTCGAGAGCACGAAGCCAAACCAGGTGAGCCCCAGTCCGTAGATGACCATGAGCCCGAGCAGGATGAAGACCCGGCGCCAGTCCCCCTCTTCCCGGCGCAGGGGCTCGCCCCCGGGGAAGAGCACCAGCAGCAGGGAGAGCAGCGCCCCGATCCCTGCCAGGGCATAGGGCAGGGTGCTGGCGGTGAAGGGTTCGTATTCGTCGCCGGGGTAGCCCGGTATCTCGGTGGCGTAGTAGCCATAGGCGAGGGAAAGCAGCAGAAACAGCAGGCCCCCCAGTCGCTCCTTGGTAATGTTCATCTTTTGACTCCAACATGAGCGGCGGGCCTGCGCCCGCCTGCGATGGGACAGCGAGGGTTATTTGATGAAGCCGAGCTCGCGCATCAGGCCGCCGATCTGCTGCTCCTGGCCGTCGAGGAAGGCGGTGAACTCGGGACCTGACTGGTAGAGGTTGGTCCAGCTGTTGCGGCTGCGGACCACTTCCCACTCCGGCTTGTCGTACATCTGCTTGAGCAGGGCGGCAAACTCGGCGGATTTCTCCGGGCTGATGGTGGGGGAGGCGAAGTAACCGCGCCAGTTGGCGAAGACGGTGGGGTTGTTCTGCTCGCTGAAGGTGGGGATCTGCTCCGCCCCCGGCAGGCGTTTGTCGGAAGTGACCCCGAGGATCCGCATCTGGCCCGACTTGACCGCTTCCATTGCCTCGCCAAAGCCGGTGGAGATGGCCTGGGTCTCTCCGGCCAGCACGGCGGCCATGGCACTGCCGCCGGCATCGTAGGCGACGTAGCGCAGCTTGCTGGCGTCGGCTCCGGCGTTCTTGAAGGTCAGGGCGGCGACCAGGTGATCCAGGCTGCCACGGGCGGAGCCTCCGGCGATCTTCACCTTGGCCGGGTTCTCCTCGTAGGCGGCCAGCAGCTGGGCCCAGTTCTGATAGGGGGAGTCCGCTTTCACCGCCAGGGCCTGGTAGTCGGCGATGATGGCGGCCACTGGCGTCAGGTCACGGAAGGACTGGGGCAGCTCCTTGGAGAGGGATTTGACGATGATGGGGGTGGAGTTGACCATCAGGGTCTTGTCGGACTGGGCCGAGGTCTCGATGAGGTGGGCGATGGCCTTGGCGCCGCCACCGGCGGACATGTTCTGGTAGGAGACGGTCTTGACCAGACCGGACTTGGCCAGCACTTCACCGGTGCCGCGGGCCGTGGTATCCCAGCCGCCGCCAGCGCCGCCCGGGATCAGGAAGTGGACTTCGTTGATCTGGGCGTGGGCGCCGACGCTCAGTGCGAGCAGGCTACCGATCAGGGTGCGTTTGAGGGTTCCTTGCAACATGGTGATCTCCTTGTGATTGTTGCAGGAAGGTTAATTAATCATGTCTGATTGGAAAACAATCTGACCGTAATGGCTATTAAGGCTGTTGTGCCCATTGTGTTCATTCTGGTCACGGGCCACAGAAGGATGTGCACAGAGACGAGGCGCCATGGGCGCCTCGTCCGGCAAGGATCACTGGGTCGGTTTCGCCGCCGATGTGCTGACGTCCTCCTTCGCCTCCTGTTTCAGGGCATCGCTCGCCTGCTGGCGAAGAGCCACCTGCTCCATCACCAGCTTGTAGGCGATGTAGTACTTATAGATGTTGCCCACATAGGTGACCGTCTCGGGGCCAATCTTCTCCGCCGCCACGTACTCGACATTGTGGAACCAGACGTTGGGATCCAGCCCCCGTTTCCTGGCCTCGGCACGGAGCCTGGCTACCCGGGCGGGGCCGGCATTGTAGGAGGCGAACGAGAAGAGGGCCTTGTCGAGGGCGGTCATGGGCTCGTCCGCATAGTAGTGATCGATCATCCAGCGCATGTATTTGACGCCCCTGTGAATATTGGGCTCGAGCTGGCGGATGTCGCCGACCTTCAGCCCCTTGCCGGTGGCGGGCATGATCTGCATGATGCCGATGGCGCCCACATGGCTACGGGCATGATGGTTGAGGGCGGACTCCTGGTAGCCCTGGGCCGCCATCAGCAGCCAGTCCATGTCATAGCGTTCGCCATATTCACGGAACAGCTCGACCACCTGCAGGAATTTCTTGCGCTCCGCCTCGGCGGCGGCGCTTTTGACGAACTTGTTCTGCTTGAGATAACGGGCCAGGATCTCATCCCCCGTCGCCTTGCCGCGCAGCGCCTTGATCTGCTCGTTGAGCATGGCGAGCAACTGGGGGCTCTCCTTGCGCACCGCCCAGGCGATGACGCCCCCTTCCCGGAACACGGGGGCGTCGTGAATGGTGATTCCGGGGAAAATCTTTTGCCAGAAGCGGGCCTTGTGCTCGTCCATGACGATGAAGGGGAGCAGGCCTGCGTTCACCATCTCCACCAGATCTTCATCTTCGAGTACCTCCGAGGCGGGTTGGAGGTCGATGAGGGGCTCTCCCGCCGACTTGCGGGCCTGGTTGTAGGCCATGAGGCTACTCGTAGTAGCTGGAGGAGGGGCGCACGAAGACGCGCTGGCCCCCGAGATCGGCGGCGCTTTCCACCTTGGGGGAGAGGGGGCCGGAGACGAGCAGCTCCCGCACGTTTTCAAGCAGGGGATCGGTGAAGGCGATACCCTGCTTCTTGCGCTTGTCCGTGATGGTGAGATTGGCGGCGGCGATGTCGCCTTTGCCCTCGATGAGGGAGCTCAGCAGCGCTTCCCGGGCCACGGGAATGAAGACGAAGTGCACCTTGAGGTGGCGCTTGATCGCCTTTTGCTTGCGCAACTGTTCGTTGAGACGCTTTTCCACCTACATGAAGGCATCGTAGGTGACGCCCCGCTGCACGCCCTTGGTGATGAAGAGCCCCGTCTTGTTGTAGGTGGTGAGCACTCGGATGGTGCGCTGCTCCAGCATGACGTCGAGATCTCCCAGCCTGGGTCTGGCAAGCTCGTCCCCCTCAAAGCTCAGGGCGCTTTTCTCCGTCTCTGCCTCGGGGGCCACCTGCTTGCCGGATTCGGCCCCCCAGGCTGGCGTCAGGGAGCAGAACCACCAGATCACGACCATCCATGCGCGTTTCATCACTTACACCTCGCTCGTTTTATTGAGTGTAAGTGGCGCCTTGTGGGTGATTTAGCTTATTGGGTTTGATAGAGATGGCCCCATAGCACGATTTCCACTATTCCATCCAGGAGTGCCCGCCCATGAAAAAAGGAGCCCCGAGGCTCTAATGCCGATCAGTTAAGGATCCATTGACCGATCCTCAGGCTGTGTAAGAATCCGAAACTCCTTGTTGGGTTTCGGATTTTTTTATGCGTATCGACCAAGCTCTCGACTTCATTCACGCCTGTCCT
>NZ_JABERS010000048.1:0-28195 GCF_013168745.1 Aeromonas sp. TW 6
ATGAATATCGACTGGGAGAAGCTCCGCCACAAGTAACGGAGCTAACAGGAGACCAGCAGATCATTTTGGAGGTATTGGGTGAGCGCTATCGGCAAATTTATTCCTAAATCAGGTGCGGAATGTCGGAGATACAACTATTCTGACGATTAAGCACGTAAGGTGCAATGAACAATATGGCTTGCTCTGTGCTTATTACGCTTGATGTGAATAGCATACCGCCTCTCTCATTGGGAGAGGATCAGGGTGAGGGAAAGTAACCGTTGGGTGTCATCAACAGGGAGAACTGCACCGCTATAAATCAGTTGTCGAAATCCCACTGTATGGGCAGCTCAAGATCGAAAAGGGCCGTAGGTTTGATTAGCGAAGCGTAATCAGACGCTCGCGAAAACCGGCTTCCACTGTCTCGCTGCGACCCCTCTTATCTTCCTTTATTCCAATCACCACGGTGCCGATGGCGTGGACGATTACGCTGCGCTAATCGACCCTACGCCTTCCTGCTCGCTAAGCTTAAAGAGAGCAGCACAGTGCCAGGAGGCCAATCATGGAGATCGACAAAGCCATCGGACTGATCGAGGCCCACGGGGTCTTTCACGGGGATCACTACAGCTTCAACAGCGGCGAGTTCGTGCAGTGGTGCCAGGAGGATACCGTAACCGTTCACCGAGAGTGGCTTGACAGGAAAAATGAGACGATCGTCTCTTGATCGCAATCAGCCTGTTGCATGATCCCGCCCGTATTGCATGCTTGCTGGCATGACCAAAAAGCTCTCGACACCAGCGGTTAACGCTCTGACTATCGAACAGGCCCACGAGCTGATATACAAGCTCCTGGACCGTATCACCGAGTTGGAGGAGCGCCTTAATCAACACAGCGGCAACTCCTCCAGGCCGCCCTCCAGTGATGGCCCTGGCAGCACAACCGGCCAGGCCGCGTCCGGCTTCCGGTAAAAAACGCGGTGCACAGCCTGGCCACAAAGGGCAGCGGCGGATGCGCCATGAGCCATGCGCACGATGCCCGTCTGTCCGTGGAAGCTCACTACCCGGCATCGGATTGCCCCTGCTGTGGTGGCAACGTGCTGGCGCATGACAAACCTTATCGAGCGCATCAGGTGTTTGACCTACCAGAGGTGAGCTACTTCGTTACCGAGCATCAGCTGTTTCGCGCCACCTGTACCCGGTGCATTCACACGGTGGATGCCGCACTGCCTGACTCGGTCAGCGACACCCAGATGGGCCCGAATCGGCTCAGCTATATCGCGCTGCAAAGTGGTCAGTTCCATCAGAGTGTCACCCAGATACAGCAGCAGCTTAAGCAACACTTTGGTCTGGGTTTTAGTCGCGGGGCCATCAGCGAAGCACAAGGACGGGTCAGTGCCATGCTGACGCCCACTCACCAAGCTATCAAGCAGCAGGTCCAGTCGGCCTCACTTATCCACGCCGACGAGACCCACCATCAACGGGGCGGCGAGCGGCGCTGGATGTGGATGGCACTGAGCAAGATAGCGGTTTGCTTCATGACCGCCTACGGCCGTGGTATCGACGCAGCCAAGCGCCTGCTGGGGTCAGAGCTGGTCGGCGTGCTGGTGACGGACCAGTATGCTGGCTACCGGTTTGTCGATTCGAGTCAGCGCCAACTCTGTTGGGCCCATGTGCTGCGCAACGTGGTTGCCGTCGCCCAAAGTGGCGAGCAGGTTAATCAGTCCATCGGTGCCAGGCTGGTGCTGCTGGCCAACAGTGTGTTTCGGGTTCGCCATCGCTATGAGACTGGCACCTTGAGCAAGGTGTGCTATCAGCACCGACTCAGGCGCTATCGGCAGAGCTGGTTAAAGCAGTTAGCGCAAGGACGGCTGCTCTGCTCGAAGCGCTATCGGGGGCGCTGCGAGTGGCTCATCAAGGATGACGAGATGCTGTGGCGGTTTATGAGTGATGACGATATTCCGCTGACGAATAATGAGGCCGAGCGCGCGCTGCGCGGCTATGTGCTGTGGCGCAAAGGGAGCTACGGCGTGTGCTCACATCGTGGGGAGGTAACTGTTCACCCAGATGGCATTGACAGGAAAAAGTGAGACGATCATCCCTTGATCCACTGTTGCCCCTTGCCTGATCCCGCCAGCTTGGCACCATCACGTCATGAGCAAACCCATTACGCCACCACCCGGCCTGCCGCTGACCCTCGAGCAAGCCAACGAGCTGATTTACAAGCTGATGGCGCGCATCGCCGAGCTTGAAGACCGCCTCAACCAAAACAGCAATAACTCCTCCAAGCCCCCCTCCACTGATGGCTCGGGGACCCCGCCTGCGCGCAAGCGCCCCGCTTCCGGCAAGGCTCGTGGTGCCCAGCCTGGCCACAAGGGGCAGCGGCGTGAACGTCATCCTGAGGACGACCGACTGACGGCAATACCACACTATCCTGCCCGGCAGTGCGCCTGCTGTGGTGAGCAGGTGGTGTCCCATGACAAGCCCTACCGGGTTCATCAGGTGTTTGACCTGCCCGAGGTCAGCTATGTGGTGACAGAGCATCAGCTGTATCGGGGCACCTGCCGTGGGTGCGTCACCACCAGTGAAGCAGCCCTGCCCGATACGGTGAGCCACAGCCAGATGGGGGCTAATCTGCTGAGCTATATCGCTTTGCAGAGTGGTCAGTTCCACCAGAGCATCAGCAAGATACAGCAGCAGCTCAAGCAGCACTTCGGTTTGAGCTTTAGCCGAGGCGCCATCAGTGAAGCACAAGGCCGGGTCAGCGCCATGCTCACCCCGACCCACCAAGCCATCAAACAGCAAGTGCAGTCTGCCGCCATCATCCATGCCGATGAAACCCGGCACCAGCGGGGCGGTGAGCGACGCTGGATGTGGCTGGCCCTGAGCAAGGTCGCGGTCTGCTTCATGACGGCGTTTGGCCGCGGTCAGGAGGCAGCGAAGCGGTTGCTGGGCAGTGAGCTTGATGGGGTGCTGGTGACCGACCAGTATGCGGGATACCGCTTCATCGACAGCGCCCAGCGCCAACTGTGCTGGGCGCATGTGCTGCGCAACGTGGCGGCGATTGCCGAGAGTAGCGACGCCGTCAACCAGCCTATCGGAGCCCGGCTGGTACTGCTGGCTGACACGGTGTTCAGAACCCGGCATGGCTATGAACAAGGCTGCTTAAGCCGGGAGCAGTACCAGCGAAGGTTGCAGCGATGTCGGCAAAGCTGGCGAAGGCAGCTGGAGCGGGGCAGTGTACTGTACTGTGTTCCAAGCGCTACCGTGGGCGCTGCCAGTTACTGCTCAAGGACGATGAGATGCTATGGCGTTTTATGGAAAACGACGAGATAGCGCTGACCAACAATGAAGCGGAGCGGGCGCTGCGTGGCTATGTGCTGTGGCGCAAGGGAAGCTATGGCGTCTGGTCGCATCGAGGCGAGCAGTTCAGGCAGCGTATCCTATCGTTGGTGGAGACGGCCAAGCGATTGGGCCGCTGCCCGCAGGAGTGGCTGAGGGCAGTTGTCAGGTCCTGCATCGAGAAAACCGACTACCCGTTCCCGGAGGAGTTGGTGCTGTCAACACCGTCCCGGTGAACGGTTACGAGGATACCCACCAGACCCTCAGCCTGGAGCAGGCCAATCACGATCTGGCGCCCTTCTGCATCCGGGTCGGTTACGCCGAGCCGGTCCGGTCGTGGCGTTACTATCTTACCTGAGCTCACCCGAGGGGTGACGCAGAGGGCGGGACGAGCCGCGCGATGCGGTGAGTCAGTAACAAAGGAGCCGGCAAGGCTCCTTTCTTGTGATGGGCAGGGCGAAGGCGGGGAGTGGCCCTAGTTGTCGACGTTCCAGGCAATGGGCAGCTCAAGATCGAATATCAGCTGATCCCCGTCGAGGGTAAAGGCCAGGCTGGTCTGGTGCTGGTCGTATTCATCGATAAGACGGCAGCTCTCGGCGAAGTTGGATTCGTAGCTGAGGCGCGCACTGCCGCCGGTGTTAGCCCCGTCGAGTTCCACCCCCAGTACCCGCAGCGGGTCTTTCTGACTGAGCTTGACCCGGCTGTCCCCCACGTCCACCAGCCGCTCCAGCAGGGGGAAGAAGTCCTGCTTGTTCGCCTCGATGGCCCGAGTGATGGCCTGCTCCAGCTCGGCGCGGCTGGCAAGGGGGCCATCCAGCGTGTAGCGGGTCTGTATCCTCTCCTGGGTCATGCTCTCTACCTCTCTGGTGTTGCCGGCGGGGGCCTTAGTCCTGGCTGTGATGGGGCGCTCAGGCGGGAATGCGGCCATTGCGCACCAGGGCCCGGCGGATGTTCTTGCACATCTTGCCGAAGTTGTAGAGCTCGTCGAAGGTGGGCAGGATGCCGCGATCGATCTGATATTGCCAGTAGCAGAGGTCCGTATCCACCAGCTCCATCAGCTTCTTGGGGCAGCCGATGCAGGTGTTGTCAGGTCCGCACTTGAAGGTATCCGGCTGATAGAGCGGAAACTCCGCCTTCACGGCGTCGATGATCTGTTGCATCGCGGTGATCCTGTCGGGCTTTCTGCTCACGGCCTTGCTCCCCGGCTCTGGTATGGGGGAGTGATTATATCCCTGTCAAAAATGTGGCCAATGACGCTTACGGGGTAGTTTTCTGCCGAGATCGGTGTTCACGGCCAGGGCTTGTGTTGAAAACGGGGCGCTGGATAGCACAACGCCCGGCAAGCCGGGCGTTGGAATACGCAGAAGGGAAAGGCCCGTCATCAGAAGTCGTGGTAGAGGGGCCAGCCGAGCAGGGGATGCTTGAGACCGGCGCGCATCTCCATGTTGTCGAGCTTCTCCGGGGAGGCGTCCTCTTTTTGCAGCTGCTGGTACTGGCGCACAAACCCCAGGGTGTGCAGCAGGTTCGGCACGAAGCCCGGGCTCAGCTCCTGGCGCAGGGCCGCGGCCATGTCGGCGGGCAGCTCACTCAGCATCAGGGCGAGCTGGGTGGCCAGATGGTCGGTGTCGAACCAGGCCTCGTCGAGGGCAATCTCTCGCGCCAGTCGGCGTTTGAGATCCTGCTTCACCTTGAGGGGGGCGGCGCCGCTGCCCTTGCCGCAGAGGATGCGATAGAGCAGCGCCTCGGCCAACTTGTCCTCCATGGTGGGGTGGTCGCTCTCGCTGGCGAAGAAGTGCTGGTCGATCAGCCCCATCAGGCGGCTCTTGTTGTGCTCGGTCAGTGCCTTCTCGTACTCCTGCCACCCTTGCCACTCCTCAATGTCGGGGGGGCTCGAGATCTTGTCCAGCAGGCGCGCATCCACGTCACCGTAGAGGCTGTTGCCAGCCTGCTTGGGGCTGACGGTGATGAGCATGGACCAGCCCTTCTGGAACGGCTTGATGGGGCCTTCCGGCGCCAGCAAGAGCGCCAGCGCCTTGGCCGGATCCCGCTGGGAGAGCTCCTGCAACCCCAGGCTCACCACGCCGATGACGTCGTGGGCGGCCTGCTCCAGCAGGTGCATCTTGTACTTGTTGTAGTACTTGTCGGCGAATTTCAGGCTCATCAGCACCGCCTTGCCCTTGATGGCGGCGAGCTGCTGCTGACTCAAGAGTTCATTGTCGCGGCCAAAGCGCAGCACCTGGGTGAGATAGGGGCCCTGGTTGGCATCGCGAATGACTAACTGCATGAATGGGCTCCTTAATCCAGAAAGCTGAACATGTCGTCGACGTCGCCGTACTCGTCTTCCTCGACCTTGTTCTTCTCTTTGGCCTGCATCACCAGCTCGGCGGCAAACTTGTTGATAATGCCGTCCCAGGTGGAGTGCTCATTGCGCAGCAGCGACTTGATGGACTTCTCCACCTCGGGGGCCAGCTCGCGGATCAGCATCAAGAGGCTGCGCGGGTCGTCCAGGGCGTAGTCGTGGACATCCTCGCTCTGCTGGCGTTCGCTGTAGCGCAGGGACTCTTCGAGATCTTCCTCTTCGGCGTGCAGCACGTCGCGATAGCCTTCCTCCTCTTCATAGCGATCGCCGCGATAGAACTCGATAAAGGGGATGGCGAGGTAGAAGAGACCGGCCGGATCCTCGGCCACGCACTCGAGGATCTCCCGCTGCTTGGCTTCGCTCTCCTGGGTGCGGATCAGGTAGTTGAGGAAGTCGAAGGTGTGCTGTTGCAGCTCGTCGGCGTTGTTCTTGATCGCCTCTTCCCAGTAGAGGGGCTGCTGGCAGACGATGTCGCGGATCCGCTCCGGGGTCATCAGCTCGGAGATGATGGAGGGGAAGGAGATGTCGTGCTGGCCGTTGATCTGGGTCAGGGTAACGATATCAATATTTTCAATGACTTCCACCAGCTGGTCGTCAGACATGGTCTTGGCGATCAGCTCGAACTTCTCGCTGGCCTGCTTCGGCTCGATGACGGCCAGCTCTTTGATCTCGATGGCGGTAATTTCTATCAGACTGTTGCTCATGCCTTGCCCCAATTAGAAACGGACTTCGTCGTACATATCCTGCTCGCCCTGGTCGTCGCCATAGCGATCGCGGCGGCCGCCGCCGTGGTAGTCGGCGTCGGCATCTTCCCCGTCTTCCTCTTCTTCGTCCCGCAACTCATAGTCGTCATCACCGCGGTGGCTGCCGCGCGGCAGCGGGTTGTCGAGCAAGAACAGCACGGCGCAGGCTTCCATCAGCTGATCTTCGCTCTGGGCCCGCACCGCCTTGACCAGCGGCAGGATGGCGTTGTTGAAACCGACGCTCACCTTGAACTCGTCCCAGGAGGGCTGCTCGCCGCTGGCGAGCCACTTGTTCCACTGCGACTTGGCCTTGGGCGGGAACTGCACCCGGCCATAGAGGGCAAGCGGCAGGTATTCGGGCATGAACTCCAGCATGCTCATGTCGGCCAGCAGCAGGGTCTTCATCTGGTCGGTGAACTGCTCGAGACCCTTGGGGTCGTCCTGATCCCGGTAGGATTCGATGTTCTCGCTGGCATCGCTTTGCAGGGCCTTGAGCCGTGCCTGGTCCCATTTTTTTTGCATAGTCGCTCTTCTTGCCTGGTGGCTCAGGGGTAGAACTGGTCCCACATCTCCTGCATGGCAGCAGCGGGATCGGTCACGATGACGTTGTTGAAATCCTTGATAAAGGCGGCCCGCTGTTTCGGATCGGACAGCACTTCATAAGCCTGCTTTACCTGGTGCAGCCGGGCGGCTGCCTGCTCTTTCTCTTCTTCGGTGGCCCCAAGCAGCTTGTCGGGGTGGTACTGGTTTGACAGCCGTCGATAGGCTTTCTTGATGTCGTTTTCACTGGCGTTGGACTTGACGCCCAACACCCGGAAGTAGTTGTTCATGACGGATCCTGCCTCACTGGCATCGTGGAATACACTCTGCGGGGGCCTGGTGACGGGAAGGTGGCAAACCAGGCTCGGCAAAAACCGGTGATTTTAACGGAAATCGCCCTCCATCGCCATGAATAGGAAGAAAAGTAACCAGGGGAAAGTGCATCGGGTGCACTTTGCGATCTGCCTCCCGGTGGGTGACTGCCTCGGGACGGCCTTGTTGCTCAAATCGGGGAACTATCTGTCATCTCGGTGATCTGATCCTGTAGCGCAGTCTCCGAGAGCATCAGATGGGCAAGTCCAAGCACAAGATCAGCAACTGGCAGCAGTACAACCAAGCCTTGGTGCAACGCGGTTCGTTGACCATCTGGATGGACGAACAAGCCATTAAGCAGTGGCATTGCCTGGTCCACCATGGCCGCCGAGGGAGAGGTTTCCACTACAGTGACACCGCCATTGAGACGGCCCTGATGCTAAAAGGCTTGTTCAAGTTGCCGCTGCGGGCGCTAGAAGGCTTCATTAACTCGTTGTTCCAACTGATGGCGGTGCCTTTGCAGTCGCCGGACTATAGCTGTATCAGCAAGCGCGCCAAGACCGTCGACATCAAGTACCGCCTCCCCAGCCAAGGCCCGGTGGCTCACTTGGTCATTGATGCCACCGGCCTCAAGGTCTATGGCGAAGGCGAATGGAAAATTCGCAAACACGGCAAGGAGAAGCGACGAGTGTGGCGCAAGCTCCACTTGGCGGTGGATGCCACAACCCATGCGGTCATCGCTGCCGAAGTCAGCCTGGAGACGGTGGCGGATAACGAGGTGTTACCGACGTTGCTCAACCCCTTACGACGCAAGATAAAACAGGTCAGCGCCGATGGTGCGTATGACACCAAGGCCTGTCATGCGCTACTGAAGAAGAAGGGGGCGAAAGCCACCATACCGCCGAGAAAAAATGCGGCACCGTGGGAGGAAGACCATCCCCGCAACGAGGCGGTGACGGCGCTCAAGGCCGGTGAACTGAAGCAATGGAAGAAAGACTCCGGCTATCACCAGCGCTCGATAGCCGAGACCGCCATGTACCGGTTCAAGCAACTCATCGGGCCAACGCTGAGCCTGCGGAACTACAACGCCCAGGTGGGCGAAATCCTGGCTGGCGTGAAGGTGATGAACAAGCTGATAGGGCTTGGTATGCCTGTTCGCCAGCCAGTGAATTGAGTGGTATCAACGGGTTGGGGAACGGCCATCCAGCGACGGATTTGATCAACAACGCCCCTCGGGACTACACTACAGGAGGCGCCAGGCGTTGCCCTGGCGATCTTCAGCAGGACTCGGCCATACCGAGATCCTTACCAAGGAATGAACAGCCATGCTCAAATTTTATCTTCTGCCTATGGTACTGCTTGGCGGCTTCGCCATCGCCGCCGATGAGAGCATCGATGAGCCCTTGATGTTCATCAAGGGAGACATCACCAAGGCCCAGTTCATGGAAAGAGCCGAGCAGCGTTTCGCCCGGCAGGACAGCGACAAGGATGGCACCTTGTCGGTGGCCGAGAGAGAGGCCGCCATGGCCAGGATGCAAGAGGCAATGCAGCAGTCAGGCAAGGCCATGCCGGGCAAGATGGGGAACATGGGCAACATGGGCAACATGGGCAACATGGGCAACATGAGGCCGATGCAGGACACCACCAAGGCGCAGTTCATGGCGCGCCATGAGGCCCTCTTCACCCGGATGGACAAGAACGGGGACGGGGTGCTCGACGAGGCTGAGCGAGCCAGTGTCAGGGGGCGGCTCGGGCAGGGAGCCATGGCGCCCGCGCAATAGGGCGGCTAGCCAGTCTCCAGATGAAAAAGAGCCCGGTAGCGATACCGGGCTCTTTGTTGTCTTGGCATGGCGTGCGGGGTTACCTGCGGGCCCACAGCAGCCGCAGCCTGAGTCCCCAGGCGCTGCTCCAGCCGGTGGTGCTGCTCACCAGAGCCCCATCCTTGATGACGAGGAAGGTCGGCGTCACCCCCACCTGCCAGCGGGCGGCCAGATCCCCGGACTCGTCGTTGTGGGTGGGGAAGGTCAGCCCCTTCTTCGCCATCCCGGCGCGCAACTGGTCATCGCTGCCGGAGCGCAGTGCCACCGTCAGCACATTTTCACCCTCCTGCCAGAGCTGCTCCACCGTGGGAGTGGTGAAGCGGCACACCCCGCACCAGCTGGCCCAGTAGTAGACCAGCAGGGGCTTGCCGCGGCTCTGCTCGGTCAGAGTGGTGGTGGTGCCGTCCTGCAGGGTGAAGGGGGCCTCCATGGCCCCCGCCGGCAGCGTGGGGCTGCGCCACAGATCCACCAGGGTGGTGATGACAAGCGCCATCAGCAGCAGCCAGAGCGCCTCCTTGCCCCAGCGGCGCCAGCGGGGGGCCTTTATGCCTGCATCCTCGGCCATGGCTTAGCTCCGCTTGGCCAGCTCGGCTTTGACCAGCTGCTCCAGCTCGTCATAGGGAATGGCACCTGGCACCAGCTGGTTGCCGATAAGGGTCGCCGGGGTGCCTTGCACGCCGAGCAGGGTGCCGATGCGCAGGCTGTTGCGCAGCTCTTCGGTGGCCTTGCCTGCGGGCTTGAGGGTCAGGTTGTCGGTGGCGGCCAGCGCCTTGTTGATGTCCGTCTCGGTCAGCATCCCCTGCTTGCTCATGAGCTTGTCGTGCAGGGGGAGGAAGCGGGCAGGATCCTGTTGCCACAGGGTCAGGCTGTACTGGGCCGCCTTGGCGGAGGTCTGCCCCTTGAACGGCAGCAGCTTGATCACCAGCCCCAGATCGTCGGGATAGGCCTCGAGCAGCCGGGTCAGCTGGGGATCGAACTGCTTGCAGTAGGGGCAGTTGTAATCGGTGAACAGCACCAGGGTCAGCTTGGGGTGCTTGGCCCCGAGGCGCGGGCTGGTGGCGCTGTTGAACAGCACCTCCTGGTTGCCCTTGATGAAGTCGCCGAGCTGGGCCTGCTGGGTCGCGGCGTTCTGCTTCTCCCAGGACTCAGCGGCCTCGTCCAGGATCTTCGGGTTCTGCACCAGAGTCTCACGAATGAGCTCCTTGATGCGGGCCTCCTGCTCCGGGGTGAAGGGGGCGGCGTGCAGCAATGGGGCGCTCAGGCCGCCGGCAACCAGGGCGGTACACAGGGTCAGGGTACGCAGGTTCATGGCATTCTCCTTAGAAATGGGGGCCGGGCTGGACGAGGCCGGCCTTGTTCAAGACGTCGAGCAGCGCTGCCTTGTCCAGCAGGGGGGAGAGGGTCTCCCCCCGGGGCAGGCCGGGCCCGTAGATCTGGTTGAAGGGGACGGCGGCGGCGCCGCGCTGGCGCAGGAAGGCGGCGATGGCATCACTCGGCCTGCTCCAGTCGCCGCGCAGGGCCACCACGTCCGGGGCGGACAGGGCCTCCTGCACCTCGCCCTGCAGCAGCACGTTGTATTTATTGGCCTTGCAGGTGACGCACCAGTCGGCGGTGACATCCACGAAGACCCGCTGGTGCCGAGCCAGGGCGTCGGCGATGGCCTGTTCGGAGAGGGGCTGCCAGGCGACTCTGTCTATGCTGCCCGACCCCTGCGCCGTGAGGGCGCCCCCCAGCAGCAGGGCGCCGCCGATGAGTGCCGAGAGGGAGAGGGCCAGCGTGAAACCACACAGACCATAACGCCAGAGGATGCCCATCAGCAGCACCAGCACCATGGCGGCCATCAGCCAGCCGGTGGCCGTGCTGCCCAGATGGTTGCCAAGCAGGCTCGCCAGCCAGAGGCTGGAGCCCAGCATCATCAGGCCGAGCAGGATGCGCAGTCGCCCCATCCAGCGCCCCGGTTTGGGCAGCCAGAGGGCAAGGCGCGGCAGGGCCGCCACCAGCAGCCAGGGCAGGCTCATGCCAAGGCCGAGGGCCGTGAAGATGAGCCAGAGCTGGCCGAGGGGCGCCGCCAGTGCAAAGGCCACCGCGGTGCCGAGGAAGGGGGCCGAGCAGGGGGTCGCGAGCAGGGTGGCGAAGCTCCCCTGCAGGAAGTGACCGCCGAGCCCCTTGCCGCCGCGGGTGGCGAGGCGAGTGTTGAGATTGCTGGGCAACCTTATCTCGAACAAGCCCAGCAGGTTGGCGCAAAACAGCAGGGTCACCGCCACCATGAAGCCGATGAAACCGGCGCTCTGGAACTGGATCCCCCAGCCGACGGCTCCCTGAGTCGCGCGCAGCAGGCTGCTCATGGCTGCCAGCACCCAGAAGGAGGTGATTATCCCGGCGCTGGCGGCGAGGAACTGCTTGCGCACGCCTCCTTGTTCGCGCCCCTGCTGCTGCAACACGGTGCCGAGTTTCAGGGCCAGCACCGGCAGCACGCAGGGCATCAGGTTGAGGATGAGACCGCCGAGCAGCGCCGCCCCCAGCAGCCAGATGAGAGGCTGGCCTGGGGCTGGCAAGGTGAGGGGCCCGGCGATGGTGGCGCGGGTCTGCCAGGCCTGCTCGCCGCAGGTGAGCAGCAGGCCGAGGGATTGACCACGCAAGTCAGGGGCATCCCCCTGCCAGCCGTCGCTGACCGGCACCCGGGCAATCAGGGTGGTGCCGTTCACCTCGAGCGCGGGCTTGCCGAACTCGGCCCCCTCCAGCGCATCGATGAAGAGCGCAGGCTCCTGCCACCCCTCGACCCGCTCGGCCCGCAGTTGCAGCAGGTTGTGCTGGTAGCCGAGCTCGACCCGGGTGTCGGCGGGCAGCGTCTGTGGCAGGGTGCTCATGGCCCGGGCCCAGGCGAAGTCGAAACCGGCCGGCGCCTGCCCATCCGCCGCCAGGGTGAAGGGGTAGTCGGTCAGGATGCAGACATTGCTGCAGGTGGAGAGGCGCAAGGTGCCCTTGAGCGGCTGCCCGGCCGGGTAGCCCAGGCTCAGGGGGAAGCGTACCTGCTCCTGATAGCCCTGGGTGTTGAGCCCGGCCACCTCGAAGGGACGCGGCGTGGGCCAGTGCCACTGGAAGTCGCCGACCGGCTCATCCCACAGGATCTGGGGCGCTATGCCCCCTTCACCCGGGCTGTGCCAGTAGGTCTTCCAGCCTGACGCCAGCTGGACATCGAGCAGGATGCGGGTCTGATCCGGGACGCTGCGGTCGGCTTGCAGCCTGACCTTGGCGTGACTGTTCTGGGGGCGGGTGAGCCACCCCGTATCGCTGGCCAATCCGCTGGATTGCCACAGCAGGCTGCCCAGTAGCAGGGCCGCCTTGAAGAGATTCGACATGTGTTGGGTCTCGCAAAAAAATGAGTGACAGCAGGCTGAAAAAGCGCGGCTGAACTTATTCCCGCCAGACGCAGAGGGTGAGGTGCAGTCGCCGCTCTGGCGGCGAGACATTGATGGGGGGAGGCAGTGCCGGCGCGCGCCGTGACAGGGGCACCAGCAGGGCAATCACGAAGGCGATGGCGAAGAAGAGTTGCTCCACGCACAGCAGACTGGCGGCGCTCAGCCACTTGCCGTTGAGCTGGCAGCTATTGGGCTGCACACTGGCGGGCGTGCCCTTGTCGGCCTGGTCGTCGGCTGAGGCGAACTGGGGCAGGGTCTGGCAACTCACGGCGTGATCGAGCAGGGCGAGGCGGGCCAGCGGCTGGGCCGCGCAATTGAGCACCAGCAGGCAGACCAGCAGCAGGAGTCGTGTCGCCGCGCGTTGTTGCAAAACCATGTTCGCCCCGTTCATCAAGATGGCCACATCCTAGCGGGCAATGGCGGGTGGGGCAAGCCGGGGTGACCGGTGGCGTCCGGGGCTGGTCGGTTCTGTCTGGCGAACGCTTGTTCGCTAAAAGGGGGACCAGTATACTGCGCCGAGTCAAATTCCGAGGTGTTCGATGCTCAAACTTGCCCGTGTGCTGCTGCTGGCACTGCTGCTCGTCTTCTGGTTCCTGTTCGGCCTGTTGCTTTGTCTGGTGCGCCCGCGCCACCCGAACAACGTCTATGTCTTCGCCCGCATGTATCATGCGGTCTGCCCGCTGATCGGCCTCAAGGTCCGGGTGACGGTGGCCGACGAGGTCAAATCGGTGGGGCCTGCGGTCTACGTCTGCAATCACCAGAGCAACTACGACATCTTCACCGTGACCGGCGCCGTGCAGCCCGGCGTGGTGGCGGTGGGCAAGAAGAGCCTGCTGTGGCTCCCCTTCTTCGGTCTCATCTTCTGGCTCTCCGGCAACGTGCTGATCGACCGCTCCAACCGCTCCCGCGCCATCGGCACCATCGGCCAGGTGGTGGATCGCATCAAGCATCGCGGCACCTCCATCTGGATGTTCCCGGAGGGGACCCGCTCCCAGGGGCGTGGTCTGCTGCCGTTCAAGGCGGGGGCCTTCCACACTGCCGTCCAGGCCGAGGTGCCCGTGGTGCCCATCGTCTGCTCCAGCTACTTCGGTCAGGTCGATCTCAACCGCTGGGACAACGGCGAGGTGCTGCTGGAAGTGATGGCCCCGGTGTGCAGCAAGGAGCACGGCGCCGCCGGCATCCGCGAGCTCTCCGACACCTGCCGGGAGAAGATGGAAGCCAAGCTGGCGGAGCTGGATGGCAAGCTCGGCCATCGGCCGGCGGCCTGAGCCCGGTTGCAGAGAAGAGAGGGAGCCGCTGGCTCCCTTTTTTATTGGTGAAAATCACCATCTTGTTGGTTTTTTTCACCACGCTGTATCCGGTGAACATCCATCGTTAACTTTCATCTAATTGTAAATAAAGGAAAAAACATTCTGGCACGGCTCTTGTAGTGTCATGGGAAGAGAGTGACACCCCATCAACAAGGAGCCAGACCATGAGCGTATTCAGCCGCCTGACCGACGTGATCAATGCCAACCTGCACAGCCTGCTCGACAAGAGCGAAGAGCCGGAGAAGATGCTGCGGCTGATGATCGAGGAGATGGAGCAGGTCCAGGTCGAGATGAGAACCCAGGCCGCCCGCGTCATCGCCGAACAGAAACAGCTGGAGCGCCATCAGCAGGCGCTGCGCAACCAGATCCAGGAGTGGGCAGCCAAGGCCGAACTCGCCATCCAGAAGGGCCGCGAAGATCTGGCCCGTGCCGCCCTCACCGAGAAGCTGGCGGAGATGAAGCAGTGCGAGCGGCTGGAAGAGGACAAGGCGCGGGTGGCCGAAGTGCTTGCCCAGCTCACCGCCGACAGCGAGCGACTGGCGGCCAAGCTGACCGAGGCGCGGGAGAAGCAGAAGATGCTGACCCTGCGCGAGCAGACCGCCCACAGCCGCATCCGCGCCCGTGCCCAGGTGGACAACCAGCGCATGCACGAGCTGGTGGCCCGTTTCGACGGCTTCCAGAACCGGGTCGATCAGCTGGAGGCCCAGCTGGAGGCGGCGACCCTGGGGCAGAATCCCTCCCTCGAGGCCCAGTTCCGCGAGCTGGAGCTGAACGACGAGATTGAGCGGGAACTGGCCCGGCTCAAGGGTCAGAAGGTGGAGGCATAACCATGACACCCTGGCCCAAGGATCTCGCCCATCGCAAGCTGACCGGGGTCTGCGCCGGTCTTGCCAGAGGGCTGGGGGTGTCCAGAGTGACGGTGCGGGTGGTGGCCCTGCTCGCCCTGATCCTGATGCCACCGCTGGCCCTGGCGCTCTATCTGGTGGGGGTGCTCGTCATGCCTCCCCGCCGTGAACTTCAACGCTGGCTGGGGTGATCTCCGGATCGCCCCGTCGGCAAGTGCAAGCCCGTGAGGAGCACAACATGCTGGAATTTATCGTCTTGATCCTGGTGCTGATCGGCATGGCGCTGACCGGATTCACCGTGCTGGCCATGCTGCTGGTGAGCGGGGTCTTCGTGCTGTTTGGCGCCCTGGCCGGCATGTTTGCCCTCATCATCAAGCTGGCGCCCTGGTTGCTGGTGGTGCTGGTGGTGTGCTGGCTACTCAACAACAGGCGCAAGCAGTCGAACACCTACCGTTAAGCCCCCCTGATTTCGCATCCTTCCTTGGTCACTGCTTGCAGTGGCCCTTTTTATGGGGGCGACACAGGGTCGGTGTGCGGGGTGGCAAGCCAGGAAAGGCTCCAGCCGTGCCACAGCGCCGGCTCGTGTACCAGGCGCTCCTTGAACGCCTTGCTCTGCTGCTTGAGGCGGTACTCGAGGCGCAGCGCCTCGGGTTTGCCGGGGACTTCCTGCTGCCATACCAGGGAGAGGGGTCCCTTGCCGCGCAGGGCTCTGGCCCCCTTGCCGCTCTGGTGCTGACGCAGTCGCCGCTCGGGATCCGTGCTGATCCCCGCATAGAGTGCCCCGGTGCCGGTGCGCACCAGATAGACAAACCAGCGGGAGGGAGTGGTGGTGGCGAGGGTCATGAGGTGCGCCACCTGGCCCGCTGGCGCCCAAGCCGGTGCAGGGGCAGCAGGCTCACCAGCAGGCCGGCCCAGACGAAGGCAAAGCCCACGGATTTCACCGGATCCGGGATCTCGCCAAACCAGAAGAGGGCGAGCAGGAAGGCGAGGCTCGGCTCTATGTATTGCAGCAGCCCCACCGTGCTCATGGGCGTGCGCGCCACCGCATAGCAGAACAGCCCCACCGGCAGCAGGGTGGCGGGGGCACTGCCCATCAGCAGCAGTCGCTCGGTCCAGTCACCGGCCATAAACTGGCTGGTGCCCTGCAAGGTCAGCCAGCCGATGATGAGAAGGGCGACGGGCAACTGCACCAGGGACTCCAGATAGAGGCTGGTTCCGGCGTCCAGTCTCACCTTTTTCTTGATGAGGCCGTAGAGGGCGAAGTTGGCCCCCATCACGAGGGAGAACCAGGGCAGCTGGCCGTAGGAGAAGAGCATATAGGCGAGCCCCGCCAGGGCGAGCGCCACCGCCAGGTGTTTTTGCGGGGTGAGCTTCTCTTTGAGGAAGAGCACCGCAAAAGCGATGTTGAACAGCGGGGTCATGAAGAAGGCGAGGCTGGTGGCCAGCACCTGGCCCGTGGTCAGGCACCAGGTGAACATGCACCAACTGATGGACATCACGGGGCCCGCCAGCAGCACAAGGCCGAGCTGCCGGGGATCGCCGCGCAGGGCCCCCCAGGGCACCCGCTGGCCGAGGAGCAGAAGCAGGCCTCCCAGCAGCACCACGGACCAGAGCACCCGGTGGGAAAGCAGTTCCCACATGTTGATCTCGGGCATGAACTGGTAATAGAGGGGCAGCATGCCCCACAGCACGAATGAGAGGGCCGCGCTGCCGGTGCCCATCCAGTTCTTCATCTCTCTCCGTTTATTAAACTAAACAATGGCGGCTGCATGATAAGTATCCGCCGCCCCTTTCACAAGCGGGAGCGGGGAGAAAACTCTGGTACTATCTGGCCCATGAACCGACTCGATCCCCTGTTTGAACAGATCCGGGCCTGCCGCCTGTGCGAGGCCCACCTGCCGCTCGGCCCAAGGCCGGTGATCCGCGGCAACGAGCGCGCCCGTCTGCTCATCATCGGCCAGGCCCCTGGCACCCGGGTACACGCCAGCGGCATCCCCTGGGACGATCCCTCCGGCGATCGGCTGCGCTTGTGGCTCGGGGTGGACAAGGCCACCTTTTACGATGAATCCCGCATCGCCATCATGCCCATGGGGCTCTGTTACCCCGGCAGGGGCAAGTCGGGGGATCTGCCGCCGCGCCCGGAATGTGCCCCCACCTGGCACGACAAGGTACTGATGCTGCTGCCCAACATCGAGCTGACCCTGCTCATCGGCCAGTATGCGCAGGCTTACTACCTGAGGGCGGCGGCGAAAGGATCGCTCACCGAGACGGTGCGACACTGGGCGGACTATGGCCCGGCCTGGTTGCCGCTGCCGCACCCGTCCCCGCGCAACACCCTCTGGCTCAGGAAGAACCCCTGGTTCGAGCAGGCAGTGATCCCCCATCTGCAGCAGAGGGTCGCCCCCCTGCTTGACCCGGCAGGCTAGAGCGCCGGCTCGGCCTGGGGCTTGGGCTTGCTGCGGGCCATGGCGACCAGCGGCAGTATGATGCACAGGCACCCCAACAGCAGCGGCAGCCCCGGCTGTTCGTCAAACAGCCAGACCCCGATGGCGACCGCCATCAGCAGCCCGGTGTACTCCGCCGAGGCGATCTTGCTCGCCTCCGCCTTGCGATAGGCCATCACGCACAGCCCCGCGTAGACCATGATGAGCGCCGAGGAGCCGAAGGCGGGCCACCACATCTGCCATTGCCACTCGCCCCCTTCCCACCAGGCCAGCGCCAGGATGAAGGGCATGCTCAGCACATTGGTGAAAAACAGGGTCTGGGCGATGGGCTGCTGGAGCGGGATGCGCTTGATCAGCAGGTTGTTGACCGCCAGAGAGAGCGCCACCCCGAGCGCCGCCAGGGCGGCCCAGTTTACCTCGGTCGGGCGCAGCACGATGAGCACCCCGACGAAGCCGAGCAGCGCCGTCAGCACCTTCTGGCGCGAGAGTGCCTCCCCCGCCAGCCAGACCGCGAGCGGCACCATCAGCAGCGGGGCGGCATAGAAGAGGGCGTTGGCGGTGGCGAGCGGCAGTCGGGTGAGGGCGACCACCATCAGGCAGACGCCGACGGCCCAGATGTGGGCCCGCAGCAGGTGCCACTTGAGGGCTACCGGCGGGTTGCGCCGCCAGGACCAGAGCAGCCAGGGGGTGAGCAACAGGGCCGCGGAGAGCTGGCGGAAAAAGACAAACTGGAAAATGGGCTGGTCCGGCTCCAGCACCTTGACCAGGGCATCGGAGAAGACCGCCACCATGTTGCCGAGCACCAGATAGAGGATGCCTATCCCGACTGCATTCATACCACCTCCAGATTCAGATGAGGGGAGGGTAGCCCGCGGCCTGTTATCCAGTAAAATGATAAAAAATCATCACGCATGAGAAATTTGGATAATGAAGCTGCCCCCCCTGCGCGCCGTTCAATATTTCGAGGTGGTTGCCCGCCTGCTGAGTTTTTCCCGCGCCGCCCTGGAGCTCAATGTCAGCCAGAGTGCGGTCAGTCACCAGATCCGTCTGCTGGAGGATTTTCTGGGGGAGCGGCTGCTGCTGCGCCAGGGGCGGCTGCTCTCCCTGACGCCCCAGGGGGAGATCTATTTCGAGGGGATCGCCGCCGGGCTGGTCCAGATTGCCCAGAGCAGCGAGCAGTTGCGCGGTGGCGGCGAGATGCGGGTGCGGCTCGCGGTCTACAGCTCCTTTGCGGTGAAGTGGCTGATACCGCGCCTGGCCGGGCTGCGCCAGCTCTATCCCGAGCTGGATCTCAGCCTGGAGATGGTGGCGGAAGATCCCGAGCTCTCCGACAGGGTGGCGGACGGTTTCATCACCGTCTCCCCCGAAGGGCCGGGTTACATGCACGATCTGCTCTATCGGGAGCGGCTGATGCCGGTGTGCAGTCGGCGGATGTGGCAGCAGGTGGAAGGGGAGTGGCCCGCCACCCTGTGGCAGTTGCCGCTGCTCTCCATCCAGGCTATCTACCGCGAGAAGGGGGAAGATTGGCGGCGCTGGGCCGAAATGGGGGGACTGACCATTCCCCCCGAGGCGAGAGTGCACCATTTCAGCCATATCCTGCTCGCGCTGGAGGCGGCGAACTGGGACCAGGGAATGGCGCTCATCAATGACTACATGTTGCAGCCGGAGGATCCGCGTCTGGTGCGGCTGCCCCTGCACGCCCTCGAGACCGGCGACAACTTCTATTTCGTCTTCAAGCGCTCGCGTGCCCATGAACCCGCCATCAGCCGGTTGCGTCAGTGGCTGTGGCAGGAGTCGCAGGCGAGCCTGAGACCCGGGGAAAACGAGCCTCTCAGGCGTGTCTGAACGGGCTGGGGGCCCTATGCAGAATGGACGGCGCAGCCCACGACGAAGGTGTCTGATTCGGGAGGCCTGATGGCACTGGCGAGACCAGGACCATCAGGAGCGGGTCAGGTGCGCTTGAACTGGCTCAGTACAAAGAGGGTGGTGGCGCAGACTACGACCGAGGGACCGGCCGGGGTGTCCTGATACCAGGAGAGGGCAAGGCCCCCCAGCACGGCGAGACAGCCTGTCAGGGCGGCAAAGCCAGCCATCTGCTCCGGGGTCTGGCTGAAGCGGCGGGCGGTGGCGGCGGGAATGATCAGCAAGGAGGTGATGATGAGCGCCCCGACGAACTTCATGGCCACGGCGATGACCAGGCCTATCAGCAGCATCAGCACGCAGCGCAGCACATCTACCCGCACCCCTTCCACCCGGGCCAGCTCTTCCGAGATGGTCATGGAGAGCAGGGGATCCCAGAGCCGCCACAGGGTGAGCAGCACCAGGGCACCGCCGCCGTAGATCCAGAGCAGGTCCATGGGCTGCACCGAGAGCAGGTCGCCAAACAGGTAGGCCATCAGATCCACCCGCACGTTGTCCATGAAGCTCAGGGTGACCAGACCCAGCGACAGGGCGCTGTGGGCCAGAATGCCGAGCAGGGTGTCGGTGGCGACCTGTTGGTTGCGGCTCATGATGACCAGCAGCATCGCCATGGCGAGGCAGCAGACCACGACCGCCAGGGTGAGGTCCACCTGCAGCAGGATGCCGAGGGCGATGCCGAAGAGGCAGGCATGGGAGAGGGTGTCGCCAAAATAGGCCATCTTGCGCCACACCACGAAGCTGCCCAGGGGCCCGGCCAGCAGGGCGATGCCGAGTCCGGCCGCGAGGGCGTATAACAGAAAGCTGTCCACGTGAAGATCCTAGTTGTTGCGAGAGGGCAGGCGGATGACGGGAGCCTGCGGTTCATGATGATGGTGTTCGCCATCGCAGTGGTGATGGTGGGTATAGACCGCCAGCACCTCCCGCTCCGGCCGCCCGAACAGGCGGGCAAATTCCGGGTGGCGGGCCACGCTCTGTGGCTCGCCGTGGCAGCAGACGTGGCGATTGAGGCAGATCACCTCGTGAGTGCTGGCCATCACCAGGTGCAGATCGTGGGAGACCATCAGCACGGCGCAGTGGAACTCGGCGGCCAGCTGGCTGATGAGGGCATAGAGCTCGATCTGGCCCGTGATATCTACCCCTTGCACCGGTTCGTCCAGCACCAGCAGCTCGGGTTTGACCAGCAGGGCGCGGGCCAGCAGCACCCGCTGCATCTCGCCACCGGAGAGCTTTTGCATCCGGTTGTCCAGCAGATCCTGGGCACCGACCCGATTGAGCGCCTCCTCGATGGAGAGGCGGCTGTTCTTGCCAAGTTGCAGGAAGCGGCGCACCGTCAGGGGGAGGGTGGGGTCCAGATAGAGGCGCTGGGGTACATAGCCGACTCGCAGATCGCGGCGGCGGATGATGTCCCCCGAATCTGGGCGGAGCAAGCCCAGCACCAGCTTGCTCAGAGTGCTCTTGCCCGCCCCGTTGGGGCCGACCAGGGTGGTGATTTTGCCTTTGTTCAGGGTAAAGGAGACCTTGTCGAGCACGAGTCGTCCGTCAAATGAGAGACAGACCTCTTTCAGCTCCACCAGTTGGGTCATGACAGCTCCGGGGTTTACAGCCTGTGAGAGTTATAATATAACAGTGACGTTGGTTTGTTATATTATCACACACACACACCCTGACGAGACCTCTATGCGAATTCTTGCTTTGATCACTGCCCTGATGGCGGTGAGTCTGCCTGTCCGTGCCCTCGAGGTGCTGACCACCATCAAGCCCCTGGGCTTCATCGCGGCGGCGATCACCGATGGTGTGAGCGAGCCCGGGGTGCTGCTGCCCACCGGCGCGTCGCCCCACGATTTTTCCCTGCGCCCTTCCGACATGCGCAACATCAAGGAGGCCGATCTGGTGGTGTGGGTCGGTCCCGAGCTGGAAGGCTTCATGGCCAAACCCCTGGCCCAGCATCCTCATGTATTGACCCTGACCCAGGTTCCCGGCATGCCGCTGTACAACTATGCGACCCAGGGGGAACATGACGATCATCACCATGATGACAAGGATCATGACCATGCCGCCCACGACCACGGCTCGCACGACGAGGGCCATGAAGGGCACCACCACGAAGGGGTGGATCCCCACATCTGGCTGGGTCCAACCCAGGCCAAGGTGATTGCCAAGGCGATTGCGACCGAACTGGGCAAGCTGGATCCTGCCAACCAGGCGCGCTATGCCGCCAATCTCGCGGCCTTCGAGGGCAAGGTTGACGCCCTGGACAAGGTGATCGCCGTGCAGATGAAGGCGGTGGATCAGAAGGGCTACTTCGTGTTCCACGAAGCCTATGGATACTGGGAGCGCCACTACGGCATGAGTTCCAAGGGACACTTCACCGTGAGCCCGGAGCGTCGCCCGGGAGCCAAGACGCTGATTGACATCCGCAAGGCGCTGGAAGAGAAAAAGGCGAGCTGCATCTACGCCGAGCCGCAGTTCTCCCCGGCGGTGATCGAGTCGGTTGCCCGCAATACCGGGGCCAAGGTGCTGCTGCTGGACGAAGTCGGCGAGCAGGTGCCGCTCGGTCCGGACGGTTATCCGCAATTCATGCAGCAGTTGGCGGATGCCTTCGCCCAGTGCCGCTAGGCCTTGCCCGACATTGACGATAGAGGCGGCGCGGCCAACTATACTGACCTCCAGCATCTGATATGGAGTGTCAGTCATGAAATGGTTGCTCGTCTCTGCCTGCACGCTGACCCTGCTGGGATCCGGCATACAGGCATCCGGTCTTTCCGAACACATCGCCAGCCCGGAACTCAGGGCAAAAATGCAGGCGGTCTATGGCGCCAGAGCGATCCAGCGGTCCGAGGCCTTCTCTCGTCTGCTGACGCCAAGGGCCGGAACGACGGACCAGCAGAAGCTGGAGCTGGTGAACAACTACTTCAACAACCTGACCTACAGCGAGGATCCCAGACTGTGGGGGGATGATGATTATTGGGCCAATCCGCTGGAGTTCATCGGGGCGAGAGGCGGGGATTGCGAGGACTACAGCATCGCCAAGTACTACACCCTGATGGAGCTGGGGGTCGACGAGAAGAAGCTGCGGCTGGCCTATGTGAAGGCAATTCGTTACAACCAGTTCCACATGGTGACGTTGTACTTCCCGACCATCAAGTCAGATCCCCTGGTGCTGGACAACATCAATGGCCGCATCCTGCCGGGGAGCAAGCGCAATGATCTGCAGCCGGTTTACAGTTTCGATGCCAAAAGCATCTGGATCATGAAATCCCGCCGCGAGGGAACCCTGGCGGGGAGTGCCGATCGCCTGGCCCAGTGGACCTCGATGCAGAGCCGGTTCTCCAGCGAGCATCTGCGCTCCCCCCGTCGCCAGCTATAACTTGCCCGCCGCCTTCAACTCCTCGAAATATTTTCCCGCGCCCGGATGCTGTTCGACACTCAGCACCGGGCCTATTTTGTTGCGCGCCTTGTGAAACAGGTTCGCATAGCCATAGGTCTGTTCGTTGAAACTGGTTTGCTGGCTCAGCATGGCCCGGGTCAGCCGATAGACCTCGTCATCGGGAGTGGCGGCATTGGTCACCAGGGTGGCGGCGATGGCGAAGGTGGGGGTTGCCTTGAGGTTGCCCGGGTAGATGCGTGCCGGCACCTGGCTGCGCTGGTAATACCTGACCCCTTTGAGCAGCTGGTCCCTTACGGGCCCCTCGATCGCCAGGAAGCGCACGGCGCAGCGCTTGGCGGTGTCCAGCACGATGCGGTTGGGATGACCCATGACAAGGCCATAGGCATCGATCTGTTTATTGCACAACGCTTCGGAGAGATTGGCGACGCTCTTCAAATCGAGATCTTGCTCCTTTGCGCCCAGAACATTGAACAGGGCCAATGCCGTTTGACGAGTCCCTGAACTCTTCAGGCCCATGTCGATGGGGGCCAGCTTGAGCTGCTCCAGGGTGGTGATATCCCCATCGGCTCGCACCACTATGGTGAAAGGTTCGGCGTGGGTGGCAAAGAGCGCCCTCAGCTCGGGTTGTGGCTGGGCAGCGAAAGGCCCGGTGCCCTGGCTGGCCTGATAGAGCCAGTCGGACTGGACGAGCGCATAGGGTACCTCTCCCGTTTTCAGCTGGCGGAGATTTTCGATGGACCCGGAGCTGGCCTGTAGTTTGCAGGACATCGTGGGGTCACTTTTTTTGGCCAGTCTGCAGAACTCCTTGATGACCTGATAATAGATGCCTTGCTCCCCCCCTGTGCCTATGGTCATGGTGGTCGCGTGCAGGGTCGGTTGCCACAGCAGGGCGAGCAGCAGCAGCGGGATCCTCATGATGCATTCTCCTGAGTGGCATAACCATCGATGCCCCAACTGCGCAGCATGTCCACATCGCTTACGTCGCCGGCTTCCGCCAGCAAGGTGTAGCCGGAAGCATGGAGGCATTGGGAGAGCAGGTTCCAATAAAGGGGGGACTGGGTGAGCTGGCAACTGATGAAGACAGGTCTGATGGGGTCGAGCCTGGCCAGATTGTCGTTGTTCATCGGGATGTTGCTGAATGCCAGCTCAATCCCCTGGGACTGGAGTGCGGTCAGTCGTTCCTCGGCCAGGGGGGGGAAGATCGCCAGATCCCAGCGCCAGTCCAGCGTCTTACCACGAGCGCTGGTCAGCACGGGGGCAAACTGCGCCCAGTCTGGGTGGCCGAGCAGGCTGAGAGGCAGCTGGAGCCCTTCCGCCTTCTGAGTCAGCCAGTCGTTGAGCAGCCCCCGAATTTCATCCGGCGAACTGTCCGTGGTGGGGGGGTGCTTGGGTAGCAGGCGGCTGTAGAGCCTGATACTCCCCTGAGTGGAGAAGAAATGCTGCTGATAGGTGTTGCCATCGGTGTCGACCAGCCCAACGAGCTTCTGGTGGGTCGGGAGAGCGTCGTGCTTGCCAAGCTGGGTGATCTTGAGCCGCTGTTGCAGCAGGTCCCGCTTGCGTTCAGAGACCAGCTGGTTGATGGAGACAACGACTTCCTGCAATTCGCGAAGCCACGGGGTTGGCAGGTTGCCGCTGAACTGGCGTTTGCGGATCCGGGCCAGTTGCAGACTGATCTGCTCGAGGGGGCGCAGCAGGCGGCGGCACACCCAGGTGATCACCAGGCTGAACACCAGCAGGCCGGCGAGCAGCGCAAGTCCGGTACGACTGATGGCGTTCCACAGATGCTGGTAGGCGTAACCCTTGTGTCCCTCGAGCGTGAGGGTACCGAGAATGCGCCAGCCGTCGGTCAACTCCTGCTCAATCTTGACCGGCGGCATGTCGATAACTGAGGGGAGCCAGCCTGGAACATTTTGCTGTGCGGTGTGGAACACCTTCTGGAACAGCACCTGGCCATCCGGATCCAGCAGAACGACGGAGTTGACGAAGCCTCCGTCGAACATGGCGTTCACTATGGTCTCGGCAAGGACCTTGTCATCGTTGAGCAGAGTGCCCTGCAGCACCAGCCCCAGTGCGGTGATGGCGGTTTCAAGGTTGGCCGACATCTGGTCGAGAATAGACTGTCGTACCGTCGTGATCTCCAGCACGAGCAGCAGCGCGGCGCCGATGGTGAAGAGGATTAGGATGATTACATTTAACAATTTTGCCAATGACATACCCACTCCATGGAGATGTTTTTGCAACATTTTCTGGGCCGGAGAGCACCACAACCGGACTTGGTTCTTAAAAATAGAAAAAAATGGCTGAAAATGACGATCATTTCTGCCCATGCTGGAAGGTTATGCATAAAATGTGAGTTTCGTGCATGGAGCTATGAACTTTTTGTAAGTATTTAGGTCTAAAAGCCAGATATTCGGTTTTCATAATAAAAACTCATAAAAACAGACCCACAACCACCACCCTTAGATCTAATAACAGGATAGCGGATGAAACGTCTCCGTCCCTTGGTAGCCCAGGCTGCCAATTGGGAACCCCCGGTTCCCCGCAAGCATTTCTATGCCATGCTATTGCTCACGGCCATGACGCTGTCAGCGGTAGCCGTATTGCCAGCTCCCGGTGACATCCTGGAGCGGCCACTGCGTCTGGAGTTGCCGATCGCCACCACGGGCACCGCAACCAACGAAGACAACACCGACTTCAACGACATTCCGGATCACGAGCTGGTCGAGTCAGCCGCTCCCGAAGACGACATCCCGGCCGATGCCACGCCTCAATGGCAAGATTACCGGGTTCGCAACGGCGAGAACCTGACCACCATCTTCAACAACTTGGGGCTGTCCACCACCACCCTCTACAAGGTGCTGGATGCGGATGCCAAGAACAACCTGGCGCGTCTCAAACCCGGTCAGACCATCGAGTTGCTGATCGATCAGGACAACATTCTGCAGCAGTTGAAGATCCGCCTGAACATCAAGCAGACCCTGGTGCTGGAGCGTACCGACGACACCTATAGCGCCAACATGCTCAATGAAGAGGTAGAGTGGCAGCAGAAGAGCTATGACGGTGTCATCAACGGCAGCTTCTACGTCAGCGCCCGCAACGCGGGGATCCCGGCGAACCACATCCAGAAGATTGCCAACCTGTTTCAGTGGCGCCTGAACTTCGCCAAGGATCTGAAAAAAGGGGATAAATTCAAGGTATTGGTGCGCCAGGAGACGGTAGAGGGCAAGAGCACGGGCAACACCCAGCTGCTCGGGGTCGAAGTCTTCAGCCAGGGCAAGGCGGCGTCGGCCTGGTTGTCTGAGGATGGCAACTACTATGACGGCCAGGCGAACAGCCTGGAGCGGGGTTTCCGCCGTTACCCGACCCACAGCCGCTATCGGGTCAGTTCCAACTTCAACCCGGCACGGCGTCATCCCATCACGGGCCAGGTGCGTCCCCACGAGGGCACCGACTTCGCGCTGCCGGTCGGGACGGCCGTCATGGCCACTGGGGACGGCGTGGTGCTCAAGGCCACCCGCCACCCGCTGGCCGGTACCTATGTGGTGATCAAGCACGGCCGGACCCTGACGACTCGTTACCTGCACCTGAGCAAGCTGCTGGTGAAACCGGGCCAGAAGGTGAAGATGGGGGACAAGATTGCCCTCTCCGGCAACACGGGCCGCTCCACCGGTGCCCACCTGCACTACGAGGTGCGGATCAACAACCGGCCGGTCGATGCCATGAAGGTCAAGCTGCCGATGGCGGAGCCCCTGAGCGGCAAGGAGAAGCGCCAGTTCCTCGCCAAGGTGAAGAGTTACCGCAAAGAGATGGAGGCGGGCTGAACGGCTCCCTCCTGACGAAAAAGGCCCCGCCAACTGGCGGGGCCTTTTCATTGCAGAACGGCTTCAATAACCCTTGTCAAAGTCGATCCTGCCGTCCAGCTGCTGACCATCGATGAAGCGGATGTAGTTGCGGATGAAGATCTGGGCCACATCTTCCGGGAAGCTGTAGGCGCTGTTGTGGGGCGTCACGATGAGATTGGGCTGGTGCCAGAGCGGGCTGTCAGCGGGCAGGGGTTCCTGCTCGAACACATCGAGCATCGCCATGGCGGGTTTGCCGGCTTGCAGTGCCGCCAGCAGCTCCCCCTCATGGACGGCATTGCCCCTGCCGACGTTGAAGAAGATGGCGCCCGGTTTGCAGTGGCTGAAGCGTTCGGCGGTGAAGAGATGGCGTGTCTCGCGGGTGGCGGGCAGAACGCTGACGATGACATCGGCTTGGGCCAGCATCTTGTTGAGTGCCGGCAACTGGTACACCTGATCGAACCCGGCACGTTCACGGCCACTGTGGCTGATGCCGAGCACCCTCATGCCAAAATGTTTGCCGGTGTGGGCGATATGCTGCCCTATGCTGCCGGTGCCGAGCAGCAGCAGCGTCTTTCCCTTCAAGCCCTGATAGGGATGGCTCTGCCAGACGCCCTGTTGCTGCTGCTCGCGATAGAGTGGCAACTGGCGGGTCAGGCTGAGCAGATGGCCGAACACATACTCGCTCATCAAGGGGCCGAAGATGCCGCGGACATTGGTGAGCAGGTAGTCGCGGCGGCAACTGGCGTCCAGCAGCACGTCGACCCCGGCGTAAGTGGATTGCAGCCAGCTTAGCTTGCCGGCCTTGGCCAGCAGCGGCTTGGCCCGGGCAGGCTCGGCCATCAGGATATGAGCGTCGCCGATAAGCTGTTCGGCCTCGGCCTGATTGTCGGCCCGAAGAATGTGCAGATGGGGAAGATGGGCCGCCTTGAGCAGGCGTTCATAGTGGCTGTTGTCCTGACTCAACAGCAGCAGGGTACGTTGGCTCATACTCTTGTTCCTTATCGTGTTTATGGCAAGGCGAGAGGGATGCTGTCTCCATCTTACCCCAGTTGATCGGGCAAGATAGTCGAGCAGGGCGCTTTTTCATTTTTAGACGGGGCCCTCGTGGGCTACAATCTGCCCCACATTTTGCAAAGGATCCGACTCCAGTGTTTGGTGACAAGTTTTATAAGCGACTGGCCGAGCTGCAGCCCTGGCAGCAAACCGTCTATACCCTGGCGCTGGCAGAGCGCATGTACCCCAACTATGTGCTCTTTACCCAGGCCTCCGGTTTCGGGGATGCGAGGGCATTCCGTCACGCGCTGGATCAGATGTGGAACTACCTGACGGTCAAGGGATCCCGCGTCAATCTTGGTGCCATTCTGGAAGCGTTTGAAGTCTACATTCCCGATCCCCGCAAGTTTGAATCCTACGGCGCCTATCCGGCACTGGACGCCTGCGTGGCGCTGGGTTGTGCCTACAACTCGGTGATCTGCCGGGTGGGGGAAGAGGCCAACGACGCCAGCCATGCGTCAGTCGGCACGGTCGCCGGCTTCATCGAGATGCTGGAAGAGCGGGATCTTAGCGATGAGGAGCTCTATGAGCACGAGTACATGGAGGCGGAGCTGGAGTTCCAGGTCGAACTGCTCAAACGGGTGGCCCATGAACGGGACAGCGACCGCATCCTTGCCATCCGCGCCTTCGCGGCCCAGGACGGCGTCTCCAACATCGGCATCAGCCTGGAGGCGTAACGCCATCGCGTACTGCCCATAGAAAAAGCTCCCGGTCGGGAGTTTTTTTTATCTCTGAGCGTTCATTTTTTGGTGTGTGATACCAATCAGATTAAAGATGTGATCTAATTGCTCTATTCTGGTTTCACTGTACTCAGTATGTCCGATCCAATCGATTTCTTGGCCCTCGCCAAGGCAGAAACCAACGCCAGGAAACGCATGCGATT
>NZ_JABERS010000049.1:0-27884 GCF_013168745.1 Aeromonas sp. TW 6
GATTACGACGACATCCTTGATGCCTGCACATCGGCCTGGAAGCACTTTATTGCCGATGTGGAGCGGGTGATGTCACTTTGTAGCCGAGATTGGATAAAACTGACCTAATGTTTAATCCGATTGGTATAATACCCCCTTCAGACCTCTTGGTAATCCACTTCATGTGGATGAATCAGGAGTCTTCAAAGTGCATTTTCAGCTCTCTTCACATGCTATTTGCTCTACCGCAAGGTGAGCCTGTGCCCTATGGGCGTTCATCAGGCTTCAGACCGCGCCTGGCTCAAACTTCCTCTTGATCTTCAGCACTGTCCCCTTGAGATCATGCTTTCCCTCAGTCACCTCCCGTGGCCTCTATGGCCCAGCCATCTTCTGACTTTCAGCACTGCAAGCTCTTGCAGTACGCCATCTGACGCCTCCTTGTTTTGGCGCCGGCAGAGCAGGTGAGGCCATGTGCGTGACGCGACACCATGCCGGGGCCACGCGGCAACGCGACCCCCTCTGGTGGCGGGAGCCCGGGCAGGCTATCTTGCCGTTGCTGAAGACGCCGGGCACCGGTTTCATACCGTGCGACTCTCCCGTTCTGTTTTATGGAAGGTGCGGCCCCGTGCAGGGGTTGCTCCCGACTCACCAGAGACCAGGCTGACAGGCGTGTCATGAATGCAGACCCGTCAGCCTCTTTTCGCGCCCCTGAGGGGCGCCGTTTTCTGTGGTTGCTCAAAGGAGCCCTGATGATTGGCATGATCGCATCTCTACTCAAACCGGGTCTGCCCGAACACCCGGACTCTTCGCAATATCAGGGGGGCCGGTTCAACAATGCCGTGACACCCCAGGCGCGAAGCCTCTGGGAAGGGGTCAGGCTCTGGTGGGACTTCCTGTTCGCCAAGCCTGAGGGCACGGTGCCGGATCGCGCCATTCCGGTACAGGTCATGACCCGGGAGGGGGTCATCGCGGCGCCGGACAACAGCGTGTGGCGCCTCGGCCACTCCACTCTGCTGCTGAAGTTGCAGGGCACGTTCTGGCTGACGGATCCCGTGTTCAGCGAGCGGGCCTCGCCGGTGCAGTGGTTCGGCCCCAAGCGCTGGCATCAGCCGCCCATCACCCTGGAAGCGTTGCCTCCCATCGAGGGGGTGATCCTCTCCCATGATCACTACGACCATCTCGATCACGGGGCCATACTGGCGCTGCAGGAGAAGGTCGGCCACTTCATCACGCCCCTCGGGGTGGGGGCGCGCCTCATGGCCTGGGGGATTGCGAAGGAGAAGATCCGCGAACTGGACTGGTGGCAGCAGACCCGGGTGGGCGGTGTCACCCTGGTAGCGACCCCGGCCCAGCATTTCTCCGGCCGTGGCCTCGGGGACGGCAACCAGACCCTCTGGGCCTCCTGGGTCATTCGCGGCGAGGGGGTCAACCTCTTCTTCAGCGGTGACAGCGGCTACTTCGACGGTTTCAAGGAGATTGGCAGGCGCTACGGTCCGTTCGACGTGACCTTTCTCGAGACCGGGGCCTACGACAAGCGCTGGGAGCTGGTGCACATGCTCCCGGCGCAGACGGCGCAGGCGTTTCACGATCTCGGGGGGAAATGGCTCTATCCGGTGCACAACGGCACCTTCGATCTGGCCATGCACCGCTGGAACGACCCGCTTGAGCAGATTGCCCGACTGGCTGCCGAGCAACAGATCCCCCTGACCACGCCTGTCATGGGAGAGCCTCTGGAGGTGCTGAGCCCCCATGAGGGCAGCCCCTGGTGGCGCGATTGACCTGAGTGCCCTCCAAAGACGGTGTCACCCCTCAAAGGGGCGTGCGGGAGGCTGGGGGCGGGCCCTGTGAGCGCCCCCGCTGCCTCCCCATCCTCTGTGCCGGGCCAGCTATGACCAGGCGGGGAGGGCGCACGGGAGCGCCTTGCCCGCGTTATCTTCTGCCACCGGGGTCTTGCTGATACCTCACTCGGGCTGGGCGGCAACCTGGCGCTTGAAAGGACCTGGCTTGTTGGCCTTGCGGTGCTCCGAGACCAGGATCAGCAGGCGCTGCAGGGCGATGAAGCTGAACAGCAGCAGGCCGATGATGATCTTGGTCCACCAGGAGCTGAGGGTGCCGTCGAAGTTGATGTAGGTCTGGATCAACCCCTGGATCAGCACCCCGAACAGGGAGCCGAAGACGGTGCCCACCCCGCCGCTCAGCAGAGTGCCGCCGATGACCACGGCGGCGATGGCATCGAGCTCCACCCCGACGGCGGCGAGCGGATAGCCTGCCGAGGTATAGAGCGCGAACACGATGCCTGCCAGGGTCGCCAGGGTGGTGGAGAGCAGGTAGATGCGAATGGTGGTGTGGCGCACCGAGATCCCCATCAGGGCTGCCGAGGTGGCGTTGCCGCCGATGGCGTAAACGTTGTTGCCAAAGCGGGTGCGGTTGGCGAGCAGGATGCCGAAGACCACCACCGCCAGCATGATGAGGGCCAGCAGGCTCAGGCGACCACCCCCCGGTATCTTCCACGACAGGCTCGACAGATAGGTGAAGCTGGGGTGATCGATGGGCAGGGACTGCTCGGAGATGAGAAAACTGGCCCCCCGCAGGAAGAACATGCCCGCCAGGGTGATGATGAAGGCGGGGATCTTCAGGGTGTCGATGAGCCAGCCCATGAGGGCGCCAAAGCCAGCCCCGAGCACCAGCACCAGGGGGATGGCCAGCATGGGGCTGACGCCCAGCTTCCCGATGAGGGTTGCCAGCAGCACGCCGGTGAAGGCGATGACGGCCCCCACCGACAGGTCGATGCCCCCCGAGAGGATGACGAAGGTCATGCCCACCGCCACTATCCCCAGAAACGCGTTGTCTGTCAGTATGTTGCAGATGATGCGGGTGGAGAGAAAGGCGGGGAAGGAGGCCAGGCAAAGCAGGTAGCCCACCAGAAACACCATGATGGTCACCATCAGGGGGAGGTTGCGCTTAAACATGACGAGTCCCTCGCTGGAAGAGGTGATTGAGGGCCGGCGACTGCATGACGAGCACCGCCAGCACCACCATGGCCTTGACGATCTGGTTCCACTGGGGCTGGTAGCCGGAGAGCAGGATCCCGGTGTTCACCCCCTGGATGATCAGGATGCCGATCAGGGAGAGGGCGAGATTGAAGCGTCCCCCCATCAGGGAGGTGCCCCCGATCACCACTGCTAGGATGGCGTCCATCTCCAGCCAGAGCCCGGCATTGTTGGCATCGGCCCCCCGGATGTCGGCGGCGACTATCATGCCGGCGACGGCGGCCATCATGCCGCTCAGCAGGTAGGTGGCGATCACCACCATGGGGGTGTTGAGGCCGGCGTTCTTGGCCGCCTTGATGTTGATCCCCACCGCCTCGATGAAGAGGCCGAGGGCGGTGCGCTTGGTCAGCAGCCAGAGCAGCAGCGCCATGCCCAGGGTGATGATGACCGGGGTGGGTAGATAGAGGAGGGAGCCGCTGCCGATCCAGGCCAGGGCGTCGTTGTTGAAGGTGATGATCTGCCCCTCGGTGATGAGCTGGGCGATGCCCCGGCCTGCCACCATGAGGATCAGGGTGGCGACGATGGGCTGGATCTTGAACACCGCCACCAGCAGGCCGTTCCACAGGCCGCACAGGAGGCCCACCCCGATGACGGAGGCGAGAATGACCGGCAGGCTGTGACCGCCGGTGGCCAGGCTGGCCATGGTGGCCCCGCTGATGGCCATCACGGCCCCCACCGACAGATCGATGCCGCCGGTGGCGATGACCAGCGTCATGCCGAGGGCGAGCAGGGCCACCGGGGCGCAGCGGTTGAGGATGTCGATGAGGCTGCCAAACAGTCGGCCATCCTGGATGTGGATGGCGAAGAAGTTGTCGGCGACCAGGGCATTGATGAGCAGCACGCCCACCAGGGCGACACATTGGGCCGAGCCCGTGGGCCAGGGCCGGCGGGGGCGGCTGGTCCCCTTGGAGAGGGGAAGAGTGGATGACGTCATATCAGGCCTCGCATGCAATGGCGTTCATGATGGCAGGGACGCTGAGGGCGTCCGTTGCAAGCTCTGCCACCTGTTTTCGATCGCGCAGGACGATCACCCGATCGGCGTAGCCCACCAGTTCCTCGAGCTCCGAGGAGATGACCAGCAGAGCCAGCCCGTTGGCGCAGAGGGATTCGATGAGGCGGATGATCTCGGCGTGGGCCCCCACGTCGATGCCCCGGGTGGGTTCGTCCAGGATCAGGAACTGCGGCTTGGTCAGCAGCCAGCGGGCCAGCAGCACCTTCTGCTGGTTGCCCCCGGAGAGAAACTGGATGGGCTGCTCCGGCCCCGGCGTCTTGATAGCCAGCTGAGTGATGAGGCGGGCGGTGATCTCGTCCTGCTCCTTGCGAGACAGGGGGCGCAGCCAGCCCCGCTGGGCCTGCAGGGCCAGCACCATGTTTTCCCGCACCGAGGCAGAGGCGATGATGCCGGCGCTCTTGCGATCCTCCGGGCAGAAGCCGAAGCCGTGGGCGGCGGCCTGGCGCGCACTGCGGATGGTGACCGGCTTGTCCCGCACCCGGCACTCGCCGCAATCCTTTGGCACTATGCCGAACATCAGCTCGGCGGTCTCGGTACGACCGGAGCCGAGCAGGCCGGCCAGGCCCACGATCTCCCCGGGCATGACGTCGAGGCTGAAGGGGGCGATGACCCCGCGCTTGCCATAGTCCCTGAATGACACCATGGGCTGGCTGCTGCGCAGTGTCTTACCCGCCCGCTTGAGGGCGTTGTCGTCCAGCTCGCGCCCCAGCATCATCTTGACCAATTCCAGTTGCGGCAGCGCCTGGGTGTCGCGGGTGCCGACCAGCTCGCCGTTGCGCAGCACCGTGATGCGATCGCTGATGGCGTAGACCTGATCCAGAAAATGGGTGATGAAGACCAGGCTCACCCCCCGATCCCGCAGGCTCTTCATCAGGGCGAACAGCATCTGGACCTCGCTGGTGTCGAGGCTGGCGGTGGGCTCGTCCAGGATCAGGATCCTGGCGGAGAGTGACACCGCCCGGGCGATGGCCACGATCTGCTGCATGGCGACCGAGTAGTGACCCAGGGGCAGGGTGACGTCCATCTCGAAGCCATGGCTGGCCATGATGGCGCTGGCCTGCCGGGTCATGGCGACCCGGTCGATGAAGCCGAAACGGCGGGGCTCGTGGCCGATGAAGAGGTTGTCGGCCACCGACATGTTGGGCAGAAGGTTGACCTCCTGGTAGACGGTGCCTATTCCCAGGCGCTGGGCGTGGGCTGTGTCCGTCGGGGAGATGGGGACGCCATCGAGCTCGATGCGGCCCGCATCACGCTGATAGACGCCGGTGAGGGTCTTGATCAGGGTGGACTTGCCGGCCCCGTTCTCGCCGAGCAGCGCCATGATCTCCCCCCGTCGCAGGGAAAAGTCCACCTGATGCAGGGCCCGTACCCCGGGAAAGGCCTTGCAGATCCCCCGGGCGTGCAGCAGGACATCGCGATTTTTTTCTGACATGGAAATGGCTCTCCGATATAACACGCCATATAAGCACTCGGGCATATATGGCGTGTTATTTGACAGGCTGTTTCAGAGGGTGGCCGGTATTAATAGCCCATGTCTTTTTTCAGTTCGAGCTGGGCCTGGGCGCTCTCCGGCTCAAACAATTTGGACTCTGTCTTGATCTGTTTGGGGGGCAGGGTGCCATCCTTTTTATAGGCCAGCAGGGTGTCAAAGGCGGGGCCCGCCATATTTGGCGTGAGTTCCACCGAGGCGTTGGCTTCACCTGCGATCATCGCCTTGAATATATCCGGCACGCCGTCGATGGAGATGATCTTGATATCCTTGCCCGGTTTGAGCCCGGCTTCCTTGATGGCCTGAATGGCCCCGATGGCCATGTCATCGTTGTGGGCGTAGACGGCGCAAATATTCTTGCCGCCGTTTTCCGCCTTGATGAAGCTCTCCATCACCTCCTTGCCCTTGCTGCGGGTGAAGTCGCCGGACTGGGTGCGGATGATCTTGATGGTGGGCACGGCCGCGACGGTATCGAGGAAGCCCTTCTTGCGGTCCAGCGCCACGCTGGCCCCGACGGTGCCTTGCAATTCAACGACGTTGCAGGGCTTGCCATCCTGCTGCTTGATGAGCCAGTTGGCCGCCACCGCTCCTTCGTGGACGCTGTCTGCGGCGACCCCCGTCATGAAGAGGGAGTCATCCTTGACCGTGATATTGCGATCCAGCAGGAACACGGGGATCTCGGCCTCTTTTGCTTCCTGCAATACCGGGTCCCAGCCTGTCTGCACCACGGGGGCAATAAAGATGGCGTCCACGCCCTGGGCAATAAAGGAGCGAATGGCCTTGATCTGGTTTTCCTGTTTCTGCTGGGCATCGGCAATCTTCAGGGTAATGCCGCGTTTCTGTGCCTCGCTCTTGGCCACCGAGGTTTCTGCCGCCCGCCAGCCGGACTCAGACCCTATTTGGGAGAACCCCACCGTCATGTCCGCGGAATAAGCGGAGGCAGAGAGAATAAGGGTGCTGATAATGCCCGCCAGTTTCACTTTCTTATACATGTGACACTCCTTTGTGATGCATGGTGAAATAAACCGGAACGCGTCAGGTTTTTATTGTTCGGGTCAAGGTTATAGGCTCGCGGATTTAACGACGGGAGGTGGCTCACAGAAAGTTTTCAGCAGCACGATGCTTCATACAAACAGCAGAAGAGTTCATACCTCAGGTGGGGGCTGCATTGATTTATCTGCATATTTATTTTTGTCGGCGACCATTGTGTCCAGAATGCAGCCTGGCTCGCCCGCGTCTTTCGCCCCGGCACCGTGTCTGACGCACAGCCTTAGCCCCATCACGGGACAGAGGGGCACAGAGGGGGGCCACCCCGCCAGCGGCGAGGCGGGGTCAGGGCGCTGGGTCAGGGTTGGGCCCGCCAGCTCTCAGTGCGCACCGCCGCCAGCAGGTAATCCACGAAGGCCCGAACCCGGGCAGAGAGGTGGCGATGCTGGGGATAGAGGGCATAGAAGGGGCGGGAGCGCCCCGCAAAGGGGGTCATCACCTCGACCAGCTTGCCTTGCAAGAGCGCCTCTTGCGCCACGAAATGGTAGATCTGGAACAGACCGCCGCCCGCCACCGCCCAGCCCAGGCCCGCCAGCACGTCGTCCAGCACCCGCTGCCGGCTGTGCACCTGAAGATCGACGGGGGCTCCCTGCTCGTCCACAAACTGCCAGGGGAAGGGGCGACCCGTACTCGGGGTGATGAACTGGATCAGATCGTGTTGCGACAGCGTCTCCAGGGAGGTCGGTGCGGGGCGACGGGCCGCGTAGGCGGGGGCGCAGAAGACCCCGAGGCTGGCATCCTCCAGCTTTCGGGCGATCACCCGGGAGTCGCGGGGTTCCCCCAGACGAATGGCGAGATCGTAGCCATCCTCCACGAAGTCGATGTTTCTGTTGGAGACGTTGAGCTCCAGCTCGACCTCGGGATAGGCCGCCATGAAACCCGGCAGCAGGGGCACCAGACGGTGGTGGGCATAGACGGTGCCCACGCTGATGCGCAGCACCCCCTTGGGGTGGCGCTGGCGACCGGTGATGGCCCGCTCGGCCTCGGCGATTTGCTCCAGCGCCTGCTGGCACTGATCCCGATAGAGTTCCCCGTCGTGGGTGAGGCGCACGCTGCGGGTGGTGCGATGGAAGAGTTTGACACCGAGCCTGGCCTCGAGCCGCTGGATGGAGCGGCTCACCGAGGCGGGCGTCACCCCCAGCACCTGAGCCGTGGCGGTAAAGCTGCCAAGTTCGGCCGCCTTGCAAAAGAGCTCTATGGTGCCGAGCTGGACGGGGTCGAAGGCACGGGACATATGTTCATCCATGTAAATAAACAAGTTCAATGGCGTGAGTTTATTCGCCTGTGGGTAATCAGTAAATTCGTCATCCATCGCGGCACCCTTGCCGCACAAACGATCACTGCCATCAGAAGGAAGATCACGATGAAGAACACCCTCAAGGCCTTGCTGGCCTCACTGCTGCTGGCGACCTCCGCTGTGGCCAGCGCCGCTTCGAAAGGCGAGATCCTGGTGCTGCTCTCGAGCGAGACCGAGCTGCCGCTTCAGGGGGGCAAGCACTTTACCTCCGGCTTCTATCTCAATGAGCTGGGTGTCCCTGCCGCCGCCCTGCTGGAGGCCGGCTACACCCTGACCCCGGTGACCCCGAGAGGGAACCGGCCGGAGGCCGACAAGGGCTCCGTCGATCCCCGGTACTTCGGCGGCAACCCGCAGGAGATGGGACGCATCGGTGCCGTGGTGGACGGCCTGCTCACCCCCGGCAAGGTGCTCTCCCTGAAGGAGGTGCTGCAATCCGGTCCCGAGCGCTATGCCGGCCTCTTCATTCCCGGTGGCCACGCCCCCCTCATCGATCTTGCCAAGGATCCCGAGGTGGGGACCCTGCTTCGCCACTTCCATGACAACCACAAACCCACGGCCGCCATCTGCCACGGCCCCATCGCGCTGCTGGCGGCGCAGGCGGATCCGGCCGGGTTCGAGCCGTCGGTCATTGCAGGCAAGGCGGACGGCGCCAGAGAGTGGATCTACGACGGTTACAGGATGACCATCTTCTCCGACAAGGAAGAGGCGGTGTTTGAAGGCTCCCTTGGGGGTGACAAGCTGCGCTACTACCCGGCGAAGGCCATGGCCCAGGCCGGTGGCAGCATGCAGTTCGTGGCACCCTGGCAGCCTGGCGTTGTGATCGATCGCGAGCTCATCACAGGCCAGAATCCCTTCTCCGATCACGCCCTGGCGAGCGCCTTCATCGCGGCGCTGGACAAACAGCAAGGGGCAGGCTGACGCCAGGAGAGGCGCAAGTTCCCCCCTTGATCAGTGCAGGCAGCCCCCATGGGCTGCCTTTTTCATGCCCCAGCCTTGGCGAGAAACGCCTTCATGGCGGGGGTGACACTGTGTTTTCGGGTGATGAAGGCGATGGTGCCTGCGCTCGCATCGCTCAAGGGATGGCAGGGCAGTTTGAAGAGCTGCTGGGCGGTGGCGGCGATGCCGGCGCTGACCACGGCGCAGCCGAGGCCGTGGCTCACCCCGTTGACCAGGTGGAACAGGGAGTCGGTCTCCAGCACCACCCGCAGGCTGATCTGCTGGCGGGCGGCGGCCTCGTCCAGGTAGCGGCGAAACTGCATGGTGGTGCTTGGCAGGATCAGGGGGAGATCTTGCAGGTCCGCCAGGGTCAGCGGCCCGGTCGAGGCGCAGTGGGCAGGCAGGGGGCCCAGCAGGGCCATGGGGTTGGGGTGGCGAAGCTGGACGTCGAGGGAGCGGCGCTGATGCTCGGTGAGCAACTCGTCAAAGCCGAGCCCGATGTCGATGCGATGCAGATCCAGCTGCTCCATCAGGGTGGCATGGGTCATCACGCAGAGGTGCAGGCCCACCTTGGGGTAGGCGTCATTGAACCCCTTGAGCAGCGGCATGATGTCGATGCTCGACTGGGGCACGACGCCGATGCGCAGCGCCCCCGACAGCCCGCCCCGAAAGAGGCTGAGCTCCTGGCGCATGGCATCCTGTTCCTGAAGCATCCGCTCGGCGTGGTGCAGCACCACTTCCCCCGCCTGGGTCAGGGCTACGAACTGGCTGTTGCGCACCACCAGTTCGGTGCCAAGTGACTTCTCCAGGGCGGTGATGCTGGCCGACAGGGTCGGCTGGGTGATGAAGCAAGCCTTGGCCGCCTTGGCGAAGTGACGGTGCTGGGCCAGCTCGTAGAAATAGTGCAACTGCTTGATATTCATCGTGGTAATGGCAGCAGGCAAAGGCAATGAGCGACAAATTTAATCAATCGACATCCCGATGGCAATAGAAGTTATCTATTGGTGAATAGATTTGTTTCATTGGTTTTGGCGCGGCGGCTTATCTAAACTTGAGGCCCGAATACAGCTTATAAGCGTCTCGCATGATCCCTTTCAATTCACGGTTGCCCAGTCTGGATGAGCTGGTGGAGGAGGTGGCCGTGTCCGTCAACATCAACGGCATCAACCATGCCGTCATGATGGCCACCCCGGACGATCTCGACGATTTCGCCATCGGTTTTCTGTTTGGCGAGGGGATCATCGGGGGCAACCATGATGTACACGATATCCAGAGCACCCCGTCCGAGCACGGCATCGTGCTCGATGTCACCATCGCCAACCGCTGTCTGGCAATGCTTGGCCAGCGCAAGCGCCGCCTGGCCGGTGCCAGCGGCTGTGGCATCTGCGGCGTGGAGGCCATCGAACATGCGTTGCCCGTGCTCACCCCGCTGACCCCGGGCGCCCCCTTCGACACCGCCTCTTTGCAGGATCTGCGGGAGCGCATCGTCCCCTGGCAGAGCAAGGCCCGCCAGAGCGGCGCCCTTCATGCCGCCCTGGCGCTGGATGATCGCGGCGAGATCCTGGCCTGCAGGGAGGACATAGGGCGGCACAACGCCCTGGACAAGCTCATCGGCATGCAGCTGCGCCAGCCGGTGCAGGCTGCCACCCTGGTCATCACCAGCCGCTGCGGCAGCGAACTCATTCACAAGGCGGTGCAATTTGGCGCCGCCCACCTCATCAGCCTTGCCTCTCCCAGTCAGCTCGCGGTGCGACTGGCCCTGAAGTACAACCTGACCCTGATCCATGTGCCCCGATCCGATGCCCCGGTCTGCTATGCCAGCCCCCGCGCCCAGGATCACGTTGGAGATTCCCATGTCCAGTCATATTGAGAAACCGGCCAAGGCCGGCGGCTTTTCCTCCCTGCAGTCCACCTTCAAGCAGGTGCTGCAGAGCCAGAAGACCCGCCAGAACATCAAGAACCTGCTGCGGGTCAACCAGACCGACGGCTTTGACTGTCCCGGCTGCGCCTGGGGTGACAACAAGCAGGGGGCCTTCCAGTTTTGCGAGAACGGCGCCAAGGCGGTGGCCTGGGAATCCACCGGCAAGACGGTGGGGGCCGATTTCTTCGCCGAGCATTCGGTGCGTCGCCTCGCCACCCAGAGCGACTACTGGCTCGAATACCAGGGGCGACTGACCGAGCCCCTGCGCTACAACCCGGCCACCGATCACTACGAGCCGGTTAGCTGGGATCAGGCGTTTGCCCTTATCGCCGACAAACTCAAGAGCCTGGCCAGCCCCGACGAGGTGGAGTTCTACACCTCGGGACGCGCCAGCAACGAAGCCTCCTACCTCTATCAGCTGTTTGGCCGCCTCTATGGCACCAACAACTTCCCCGACTGCTCCAACATGTGCCACGAGGCGAGCGGGGTGGGGCTCATCCAGTCCGTCGGGGTGGGCAAGGGCACCGTGGTGCTCGATGATTTCGACGCCGCCAAAGCCATCTTCGTCTTTGGCCAGAACCCGGGCACCAACCACCCGCGCATGATGAACGCCCTGCGCAAGGCGGCGCGCCAGGGGTGCCAGATCGTCACCTTCAACAACCTCAAAGAGGTGGCCCTCGAGCGCTTCGCGAGCCCCCAGAGCCCGGCGGAGCTACTGACCCCGGCGGCCACCACCATCAGCCACCAGTACCTCACGCCAAAGCTGGGCGGTGACATGGCGGCCATTCGCGGCATGGCGAAATACATCCTGGAAGAGGAGGGTGGGCGTATCGATCTCGCCTTCATCGAGCAGCACACCGCGCACTTTGACGACTACCTGGCCCAGGTGAAGGCCACGGAGTGGACGCAGATCGAGGCGCAATCCGGCCTCGGTCGGGAGGCGATCACCCGGGCGGCGCAGATCTTCGCAAGCAGCGAGAGCGTGATCAGCTGCTGGGCCATGGGGATCACCCAGCACAAGCATTCGGTCGACACCATTCGCGAAATCGTCAACCTGCACCTGATGTGCGGCCAGATTGGCAAGCCGGGGGCCGGACTCTGTCCGGTGCGCGGTCACAGCAACGTGCAGGGCAACCGCACCATGGGGATCAACGAGAAACCCAATGCCGCCTTCCTCGATCGCCTGGAGCGCCGCTTCCCGGTGGGCTTCAAGCGCACGCCGGGGCACAACGTCTACGAGGCCCTTAAAGCCCTTCATGGCGGCAAGAGCAAGGTGCTCATCTGCCTTGGGGGCAACCTGGCAGCCGCCGCACCGGATACCGAGTTCACCTATGAAGCGATGCGAAGGAGCGAGCTCAACGTGCAGATCAGCACCAAGCTCAACCGCAGCCACCTCATGGTGTCAAAAGATGCTCTGATCCTCCCCTGTCTGGGCCGTACCGAGCTCGATCAGCAGCGCACCGGGGTGCAGAAGATCACCGTGGAGGACACCTTCAGCATGGTGCACGCCTCCACCGGGATGAACGAGCCGGTCTCGCCGCTCTGTCTCTCCGAGATAGACATCGTGGCCCGCATGGCCGAGGCAACGCTTGGCAGCGATCGGGTGGACTGGCTGGCGCTGCGGGATGACTACGGGCTGCTGCGGGATCTCATCGAGGAGACCATCGCGGGCTTTGGCGACTTCAACCGCCGCATAGAGGAGCCCTGCGGCTTCCATCTGGAGAACAGCGCCGCCCTGCTGCGCTGGAACACCGCGAGCGGGCGCGCCGAATTCAGGGCGAGCCGTTTGCCGGACTCCATCCTGCCCGAGTGCACCAGCCACGCGGAGCAGATGGTGGACCAGCCCGTGCTGCTGCTTCAGAGCCTGCGCTCCCACGATCAGTACAACACCACCATCTATGGCATGGATGACCGCTATCGCGGCATCAAGGGGCGACGCAACGTGGTCTTCATGAACGAGGAGGATGCCAGGAGGCTGGGGCTCGCCGAGGAGCAGCGGGTGGACATGAGTGCGGTGTGCAACGACGGGCGCGAGCGGGTGGTGCGGGGCTTTAGCGTCATCTTCTACGAGATCCCGAAAGGCAACATCGCCGCCTACTACCCGGAGACCAACCCCCTGGTGGCCATCGAGAGCATAGGGGAGGGCTCTTTCACCCCCACCTCCAAATCGGTGCCCGTACTGGTGACCCCGAGCGCCGCCTCGGTCGAGAGCCTGGCTGTCACGCTCTGATCTCCTGACATGGATACCGTCCGACCCCTGCCATGGTAGGGTTTTTTTTATGGCCGAACGGTGTCCGGCAAAGCCTGGGCCGATCAGCCCAGGGCCACCACCACGCAGTTTCGGCCCTGGCTCTTGGCATCATAGAGCGCCTTGTCCGCCTCCTTGAGCACGGCGGCGATGCTGGTGGCATCCGCTCCCCAGTGGGCGACGCCGAGGGAGATGGTGATGTGGCCTGCCACCTCCATGTCGTGGCTCGCCACCCGGGTACGCAGGCGCTCGGCGATCTTCTGCGCCTGTGCAAGGGAGACCCCGGGCAGCAGCAGCAGGAACTCTTCGCCGCCGCTTCGACACAAGGCGGCATCGGAACGCAGATCCTGCTGCATCAGGGTGGCGAGGGAGACGATGACGGCATCCCCCACGTCGTGACCGAAGCGGTCGTTGATGGCCTTGAAGTGATCGATGTCCAGGGCAATCACCGTCAGGGGCTGACGCTCGACCTCGTACTCGTCCAACATCTGCTGCATGGCCCGGCGGTTGAACAGGCCCGTCATGGGGTCGGTGTGGCTGTCGGTGTGCAGTTTGTCGATCTGGGTGTTGAGCAGCCCCAGCCCCTTGAGGATGGCCTGCTTCAACTGGGCTGCTTCGAAATACCAGGCGCGGATCCCCGAGATGCTGGTGGCGGCCCCTTGCTGATCCATGAGTCCGGCCCGGTTGGCCAGTTGTCGCAGGGGTCTGGCGATGATGGTGGCCGAGAGCCAGATGACGAAAAGAATGAAGAGGGTGACCGGGATCATCCCCTTGAGGATCTCCAGCATCTGTTCATCCAGGCCGGCCAGGGTGGCGCTGCGGGGGCGCTGGGCCACTATCCCCCAGCCTGCGTCCGCCACCGGGGCAAAGCCTGCCAGCATCTCGCTGCCCCGGGAGTTGAGCACGCTTTGCGCGCCATCCTGCCCCTTGAGCACCGCATCCACCACCCGGTTCTTGCCAATCCTCTGGCCGATGCGCTCCGGGTTCGGGTGATAGATGAGGGTGCGCTGGCGGTCCACCACATAAAGATAAGAACCATCCTGGTAGTAGTGCTGCCCCAGCAGGCTGGAGAGCACGCTGGCGGACTCCAGATAGATGGTGCCGGCAACATAGCCGAGGTAGCGCTTGTCTGCCGAGAAGATGGGGTGGGAGAGGCTGATGAGGTAGTTGCCAGTGAGGGAGACCAGAGGATCCGCGATGAGGGGCTGCTGGCTTGCCAGGGTCCGGCTCGCATTGGCCGAGGTGAGCTTGACCCCTTTCACATGCAATGCCTCGGGTGAGACGGCGACGATGACGGAGTCGGTGTTCACGATGGCGACCGAGTTGAAGGTGTTGGTCTGCTGGCGCAACTGGCCTGCCACCTCCTCGAGTCCATGGAGGTCGTTGCCCTGCAGCAAGGGGGCGAGCCGGGCCGCGCCATAGGCCAGCTGTCCCTGGGCCGAGCGCAGCATGGTCTCGGTGGAGGCGGCGAGCTTGGTGGCATAGACCCGGTTTGCTTCCAGGGTGCTGTCGATGAGCAGTTGTCTTTGTGCCTGATAGATGGCGTAAAAGCTGTTGCCAAAGGTAGCCAGCACGCCGATGACGGCCAGCGCAAGGATGAGGCGATGCAGATCAAACCTCAGCAGCCAGTGAGAGTGCATGAACGAAACGGATCCTTGTCGTGGCGTCGGGGCAGTGCGGCAATTTTAAGGGGGGTGACCGCCCAATGCCATCGTTAATGTGATTCTCGAATGGTTCCCTTTCATGGCGTGTCCTGGGCGGCAGCCCCGTCCCCTGTCGTCATGAGGCCGGTGAGGGCGGGATCCGCCAGCTCCGCCACCGTCTGCCAGAAGGGGGCGACGAGGGGATTGTCGTTGCCCGGCGGGCGAATGAGCCCGATGATCCAGCTCGCGTCGGCCTCCCCGAGGGGCAGGGTCAGCACATCGGGATGCTCAATGGTGGTGGAGGAGGGGACCAGGGTCCAGGCGATGCCGGCCGCCGCGGTGGCGATGCCGGCGGCGAAGTCGTTCACGTACTGGATGTCCTGAAAGCGCAGGCCGCTCTGGGCGAGGTAATGGATGAACTGATCGTAAAAAGAGGGGGCCTTGTCCCGGCGCAGGATGGCGAGCGGTTTCTCCTGCAGATCGGCGAGCCCTGCCACCCCCTGATAGCCTGCGGGCATCACGGCGACGAAATGGGCGCGCACCACGGGCAGCACCGGCCAGCCCTTGGGGGCGGGCAGGCGGCAGAAGCCGAGATCCAGCCGCCCCTCCGCCAGCGCCAGCAACTGGTGATGGGTGGAGAGATCGTTGAGCTCGATGGCGACCCCGGGGCGGCTGGCCCGAAAGCGGGCGATGGCGGCGGGCACCAGCAGCTTGGTGGCGACCCCGAAGCCGATGCGCAGGGTACCCGCGTGGCCCGCCAGCACGTCGCGGGCGCTGCGGGCGAGCTGTTCGCTCTGGGCCACCAGGGTGCAGGCGTCGGCGTAGAGGGCGCGCCCGAGCACCGTCAGCCGGGTGCTGCCAGCGTTGCGCTCGAACAGCTCGCCGCCAAGGTCCGTCTCCAGCCGGCGGATCTGCTTGCTCAGGGCCGACTGGGTGACGTGCTGGCGCGCCGCCGCCTGACCAAAGTGCAATACCTCCCCCAGGGTGACGAAGGCTTTCAGATCTCTCAACTCCATGGTGCCTCGCTTGATTCCAGATGGGAATGATAGGTGGCCATATTTGTCATTGGACGGAATTCTAGAAGTGTTGGATGCTGGTGCCAACTCATTTCGGACCCCTGTACGGGGTCGACGTATCACGGGATGGCCTCCGCCATCCGCGCAGAAGGAGCAACACCAGATGCATCATCACAGGTTCAACGACTTCCCGAACGGCTTCCTCTGGGGCGCCGCCTCCGCCGCCTATCAGGTGGAAGGGGCCTGGAACGAGGAGGGCAAGGGCCCCTCGGTATGGGACAGCTTCACCAAGCTGCCGGGCAAGACCTTTGAAGGGAGCAACGGAGACGTGGCGGTGGATCACTACCACAGGGTGGAAGAGGACGTGGCGCTGATGGCCGAGATGGGGCTCAAGGCCTATCGCTTCTCGGTGAGCTGGCCGCGCATCTACCCGACCGGGCGTGGCGAGGTGAACGAGGCGGGGCTCGCCTTCTATGACAGGCTCATCGACGCCCTGCTGGCCCACGGCATCGAGCCGGTGCTGACCCTCTATCACTGGGATCTCCCCCAGGCCCTGCAGGATGAGTACGGCGGCTGGGAAGACAGGCGCATCATCGACGACTTCGAGCGCTATTGCGTGACCCTCTATCAGCGCTTCGCCGGCAAGGTGAAGTACTGGGTGTCGCTCAACGAGCAGAACTACAACCTGACCAACGCCTACCAGCTTGGCACCCATCCTCCCGCCGTGCAGGACAGGAAGCGGTTCTTCGCCGCCAACCACATCGCGTTTCTCGCCAACGCCCGTGTCATCAAGGCGTTTCGCCAGCACGTGCCAAACGGCCTGATCGGGCCGAGCTTTGCGTACTCCCCCGCCTATCCGGCCTCCTGCGCCCCGAGCGACATGCTGGCGTTCGAGAATGCCGAGGAGTTCACCAACCTCTGGTGGCTGGATGCCTACTGCTTCGGCCGTTACCCCCAGGCGGCGCTCGCCTATCTGCGGGAGACCGGCGAGGCGCCGGAGATCCTGCCGGGCGATCTCGAGCTCTTGCGCGAAGGCACCCCCGACTACATCGGGGTCAACTACTACTACACCCTGACCTTCACCGACAACCCCCTCGGCGGCCAGACGATGCAGCGCATCAACACCACGGGCAAGAAGGGCACTACGCCCTCCAGCGGCATTCCCGGCCTCTACAAGACGGCCCCCAATCCGCACCTTGAGACCAGCAACTGGGACTGGGCCATCGATCCCACCGGGATGCGCATCGCCCTGCGCCGGCTCTCCTCCCGCTACGCCCTGCCGCTGATGATCACCGAGAACGGCCTGGGGGAGTTCGACAAGCTGGAAGCCGGGGACAAGGTGAACGACGACTACCGTATCGCCTATCTGCACAGCCACCTCAAGGCGTGCCAGGAGGCGATGCAGGACGGGGTCGAGCTGATTGGATATTGCGCCTGGTCCTTCACCGACATCCTGAGCTGGCTCAACGGCTACCAGAAGCGCTACGGCTTTGTCTACGTGGACAGGGACGAGCAGGGAGGGTCTCTTCGTCGCATCAAGAAAGAGAGCTTCCACTGGTACAGCCAGGTCATTGCAAGCGGTGGCAAGACCCTGTAACGGGCCCGGTGTGCCGCCCCTCGTCTGCCCAATGCCGGAAGGCCCCCTCATCGGAGGGGGCCTTCCTTGTTTGTGCAGCAGGCAACCATGACCGCCTAGATAAACATGCCGCCCGAGGCTTCGATGCGCTGGGCGGTGATCCAGCGGCAGTCATCGGAGAGCAGGGCGGCGATGGCACCACCGATGTCGTCGGGCTGACCCACCCGGCCAAGGGCGGTCTGGCTCGCGAGAAAGTCGTTGACTCCCTTGTTGTCGCGCACCACGCCGTCGCCAAAATCGGTCTCGATGGCGCCGGGGGCCAGCACGTTGACCGCGATGCCCCTGGGGCCCAGCTCCTTGGCCAGATACTGGGTGAGCACCTCGACGCCCCCCTTCATGGCGGCGTAGGCGGCATAACCCGGCATGGCGAAGCGGGTGAGGCCGGTAGAGAGGTTGAGGATGCGACCGCCGTCTGCCAGGAGGGGCAGGAGCGCCTGGGTCAGGAAGAAGGTCCCCTTGAGGTGGATGTTGAGCAGGGTGTCGAACTGCTGCTCCGTGGTCTGCTCGAAGCTGGCATGAATGCCGATCCCGGCGTTGTTGACCAGGAAGTTGAAATGGGTGCGCTGCCACTCCCGGGCGAGCAGTTGCGTCACCTCCTCTGCAAAGGCCGCGAAGGTGGCGCTCTCGCCCACGTCCAGAGCCAGGGCATGGGCCCGAACGCCGAGGACGCGGGCCTGGGTCACCACCGCCTCCGCCTCTGCGGCCTGGCTGCGGTAGGTGATGATGAGGTCGACGCCTTTGGCGGCGAGGGCCAGGGCCCCGTGCTTGCCAAGGCCGCGGCTGGCCCCGGTGATGAGGGCGATGGGTCTGGTCATGGTGTGACTCCTGTCAGGGTGGCGGACACAGGCTCGATACGAGCCGACCGGATCACTGTATTGTTCCTTTTAAACTGGATAAATAGCGTGATAATAGAATCACTGTTCCGTTTATCGAGACAATCAGGCCATGGATCAACTGGATGCGATGAGAGCCTTCGTGCGGGTTGCCGAGCTGGAGAGTTTTACCCGCTGCGCCGAGCAGACGGGCATCCCCAAGGCGACCCTCTCTGCCGCCATCCGTCGGCTGGAGGAGCGCATGGGGACCCGGCTCCTGTTGCGTACCACGCGGCGGGTGCAGCTCACCACGGACGGCCAGCTCTGCTATGCCAGATGCCGGGAGCTTTTGGCGGACATGGAGGAGTTTGACGGCCTGTTTCGCCAGGGGGGGCAGATCTCGGGACAACTGCGGGTCGACATGCCAAGCCGGATGGCCCGCCACCTGGTGATCCCGGCCCTGCCGGACTTTCTGGCGCAGCATCCCGCCCTGCAACTGATGCTGAGCAGCACGGACAGGCGGGTGGATCTGGTGCGCGAGGGGTTTGACTGCGTGGTGCGGGTCGTGGGGCTTGAGCCCTCCAGCCTGGTGGCCAGGCCCCTTGGTCACTATCGCCAGATCAACTGTGCCAGCGCAGGCTACCTGGCTCGCCACGGGGTGCCCCGCACCCTTGGGGATCTGGCGGGCCACCGGCTGGTGCACTATGGTCCCGGGTTTGGTGCCGGGCAGGGACGCAGCGAACCCGGCTTTGAATACCTGGCGGAAGATGGCCGCCGCGCCCTGCTGCCCATGGCGGGGGCCCTCATGGTCAATGACAGCGAGACCTACCTGGCGGCGGCGCTGGCGGGGCTTGGCATCATCCAGATGCCGCGGGTGGGGGTCGAATCCCTGCTCGCGGGGGGCGAGCTGGTGAGCATCCTGCCCCAGTGGCAGGCGCCGCCGCTCCCCATCCACGCCCTCTATGCCCATCGCCGCCAACTGGCCCCCAGGGTCCAGCTCTTCATCCACTGGCTGGCGGGGTTGCTCGCCGCCCATCTCGGGGGCACCCCAGAGGCGGCTGCGCCTTGAGCGAAACTCGCGGGGCGAGAGGGCAAACGCCTCCCGAAAGAAGCGGGTAAAGCTGCTCTGGCGGGCAAAACCCAGGCGCTCCCCCACTGTCTGCAGGGGGAGGGCGGGATCCTGCAACAGGCGGCAGGCCTCCTCCCGGCGCACCCGCTCCAGCAGGCCCGAGAAGTGGCACCCTTCCTCCCGCAGATGGCGGTTGAGGGTCCAGCGGGTCAGCTTGAGGTGCTCGCACACCCCATCGAGCAGAGAGGAGGCCTCGGTGCTCTCTTGCCACAGCTGCTGGCGAATGAGTGTCATCACCCTGTCCCGGTAGCGGCTGCTTGGGCGAAGCTGGGCCATCTGCCGGTCGAGCTCCCCGAGCAGCAGGGGTTGCAGGGGCAGGTTGCACTGCCCGTGGGCGAGATCGAGCAAGGCGGCGGGAAAGCGCAGCTCGAAGGCCGCCCCCTGCTGCAACCGTCCCTCCAGCCAACCTGCCAGCTCACGCCACAGCTTGGGGCGTACCGGGGTGGGCAGCACCAGCAGCCCCTGGCCCGGGTGGTAGAACTGGAGCAGGGCATAGAGGTGGCAGAGGTTGGCCAGGCTGCTCAGGGCGATGACGTCCGGATGATCGGACTCCGAGTGGTAGCTGATCCTGGCCTGTCCCTCTTCTTCTTGCAGGCGGATCTCGTCGCTCTCGCCGATGAGGGGGCGGTAGGCAAGGAAGAAGTGCAGGGCCTGGCGAAGGGTGGCGGCGTTGCAGCACAGGCTCGCCAGCGACATGAAGTCGGCAAAGAGACCGGGGAGGGCGGGGGGCGTCCAGTCGAGGGCCAGATCCACGTGGGGGGCTGCCCCGGCCAGCAGCCGGAAGTGGCGCCCGGTGTCGAGCCGCCCCTGGGGGATCAGCAGCTCTTCGTGGGCGATGCCGCAGGGGTGCAGGAGGGCAGCAGGATCCCGCCCGCGGGCCTGCCAGTGGTTGAGGCAGTGCAGGGCAATCCGGTTGGAGACGGTCTTCACGGCAAAAATCCTTGTCAGCGGTGGCCCACCATCATCGACCAACGGCGGCGGATTGCCGTGAGCCAGCGCCGCTTTCATGTTTCAGATTTGTAACCAAGGGTAACCCTGCAACCCTTTTCACACTTTTCAATCCTGCTCCCAACCGGCAACTTCCTGCACCCGACGGGCAAGTGAGAGGGGCCGCTTTTGCATAGAGTGGCGACTCCTACACACACAAGGAAGATAACAACAATGAAACACCACTCGCTCTCCCGAACCCGTGTCGCCCTCGCCATCGGGGCCCTGCTGCTGGCAGGGTGCAACGACAACGACTCCACCCCCAAGCCCGAGCAGCCCGTTCTGGGCCACCGCACCGTCACCCTCATCGAGCAGGACGGCCTGCAATTCAAGGATCTCGATGGCAGCGGCACCCTGACCCCCTACGAGGACTGGCGCCTCGGCGCCGCCGAGCGGGCCCGGGATCTGGTGGGCAGGCTCACCCTGGCCCAGAAGGCAGGGCTGATGATGCACGGCACCCTGGTGCTGGACGGGGCGGGGCGGGTGAACCTCGCGGCCATGGACAAGATGCTGCGCGAGGACGGGGTCAACACCTTCATCACCCGCATGGCCGGTGATCCGGCGGCCATCGCCGCGGACAACAACACCCTGCAGGCCCTGCTGGAAGGGGTGGGATTCGGCATCCCCATGACGGTGAGCACGGATCCCCGCAACCACTTCACCCATGATCCGAACGCCACCAGCATCGGTGCCGGGGCCTTCTCCCAGTGGCCCGAGACCCTGGGGCTGGCCGCCATCGGCGATGCTGCCCTGGTGCAGCGCTTTGGCGACATCGCCCGTCAGGAGTACCGGGCCGTCGGCATCCACGAGGCCCTCTCGCCCCAGGCGGATCTCGCGACCGAGCCGCGCTGGGGCCGCATCAACGGCACCTTCGGGGAAGACAACCTGCTCGCCAAGTCCCTGGTCAAGGCCTACATCGAGGGCTTCCAGCAGGGGAGCGAGGGGATAGGCAAGGAGAGCGTGGTCACCGTGGTCAAGCACTTCGCCGGGGCCGGTCCCCAGAAGGACGGGCTGGATGCCCACAACCCCTGGGGCAAGGAGCAGATCTACCCCGGCGGCCAGTTTGCCTACCACCTGGTGCCCTTCGAGGGTGCCTTCGAGGCCAGGGTGGCCGCCGTGATGCCCTACTACGCCATGCCCCTGGGCCTGACCCAGGATGGGCAGCCCGTCGAGGAGGTGGGGTTTGGCTTCAACCGCCAGATCATCACGGATCTGTTGCGGGGCCACTTCAAGTTTGACGGCGTGGTGCTGAGCGACTGGGGCATCGTCAATGACTGTGACAGCCGCTGCGAGCAGGGGCTGACCCAGGATGAAGTCAATGCCGGGGTGAGCCCCTGGACCGTGCCCTTTGGCATGTCCTGGGGCGTGGAGAAGCTCACCAAGGCCGAGCGCTACGCCAAGGCCATAGACGCCGGGGTGGATCAGTTCGGTGGCGTGGAAGATCCGGCTCCCCTGCTGGCGGCGGTGCAGAGCGGTCTGGTGACCGAGGCGGCCATCACCACCTCGGCCGAGCGGATCCTGGCCCAGAAGTTTGCCCTCGGGCTCTTCGAGAATCCCTATGTGGATGCCGAGGCCGCGGTGGCCCTGGTGGGCAAGGCCGAGTTCCAGCAGGAGGCCCAGGCCGCCCAGGCGGCGTCTCACGTGCTGCTGAAGAACGAGGGGGCCCTGCTGCCGCTGAAGGCGGACGGCAAGCGGGTCTATCTGCACAATGTCAACGCCGAGGTGGCCAGGGCCAACGGCTATACGGTGGTGACGAACCTGGCCGACGCGGAGCTTGCCATCGTGCGGGTCAACGCCCCGGGCGAGCAGGATCCCCGCTTCCCGTTTGGCAGCATCCACTTCGGTCAGCTCGGTTTTGCAAGCAATGATCAGGTGGTGCAGGAGACGGCCCATGAAGGGGTCTACCGCGGCGCGGATGACTATGCCGCCATCCAGGCCATCGAGCAGGCCGGGGTGCCCCTGGTGCTCTCCGTCTATCTGGACAGGCCCGCCATCCTGACCGAGGTCGCCCCGGCGGCCCGGGTGCTGCTCGCCAACTTCGGCGCCCTGGATCAGGCCCTGTTCGATGTCATGAGCGGCACCCAGAAGGCACGCGGCAAGCTCCCCTTCGAGCTGCCCTCGAGCTGGCAGGCGGTGCTGGCCCAGTCCCCGGACGTGGCCAAGGACTCACAAAGCCCGCTCTATCCCTACGGGGCCGGTCTGGCCTATTGACGGACAGGGATGTTCTGTCTCTCATCAAGGCGCCTTCGGGCGCCTTTTCCATTGCGCCCATCGACAATCCCGGTTTGGCGCAAGGGGTTGGCTTGGGCATAATGGCGCCCCGGCAACGGGTGCGGTGGCCAGTGTGGCAGGCACCCGGTCACAGTGCACAGGAGATGAGATGAAATTTATCGGAGCCCACGTCAGTGCGGCGGGCGGGGTGGAAAACACCATCGCCCGGGCCAAAGCCATCGGGGCCAACGCCTTCGCCCTGTTTACCAAGAATCAGCGCCAATGGCAGGCGGCGCCCCTCTCCGAGGCCAGCATTCGCGCCTTCAAAGCCGCCTGCGAGAAGGAGGGCTTTCGCCCCGAGCAGATCCTGCCCCACGACAGCTACCTCATCAACCTGGGTCATCCCGACCCCGACGCCCTCGCCAAGTCCCGGGATGCGTTTCTGGACGAGATGAAGCGCTGCGAGCAACTGGGGTTGTGCTACCTGAACTTCCACCCGGGCAGCCATCTCAAACAGATCCCCGAGGCGGTGAGCCTCAAGCTCGTGAGCGAGTCCATCAACTGGGCGCTGGAGCGCAGCGAAGGGGTGACGGCGGTGATCGAGAATACCGCCGGCCAGGGCACCAACCTCGGCTGGTCGTTCGAGCACCTGGCCACCCTCATCGACGGAGTAGAGGACAAGAGTCGGGTCGGCGTCTGCTTTGACACCTGCCACGCCTTCGCCGCCGGTTACGATCTGCGTACCCCCGAGGGGTGCGAGGCGGTGTTTGCCGACTTCGACCGCATCGTGGGGTTCCAGTACCTCAAGGGGATGCATATCAACGGCGCCAAGTGTACCTTCGGTAGTCGGGTCGACCGTCACCACAGCCTGCGGGAGGGCAACCTCGGCGAGGCGGTGTTCCACCACATCATGAACGACGACCGTTTCGACGGCATCCCGCTTATCCTCGAGACCATCGATGAGTCCATCTGGGGCGAGGAGATAAGCTGGCTGCGCAGCCTGGCCGGGAGCCCGCGCCCGGCGTGATGCCGGGGTCCACCATTGGGTAGCAAGGAGAGACGATGCACGACGAGACAAGGGCGCCCCTGCGCTTTGGCATTGCCGGGGCGGGGGCTATCGCCCGGCGTTTTTGCCGCGATGTGAACGGGCACGCCAGGGGAGCCGAGGTGGTGGCCATCGCCGCCCGGGACCAGGGGCGGGCGGACGAGTTCGCCCGGGATCTGGGGCTGCCCCACGCCTATGGCAGCTATGAGGCCCTGGCCGCCAGCCCCGAGGTGGAGGCCGTCTATGTGGCGGTCATCCACCCGGAGCACGCGGGCCTGGTGAGGCAGATGCTGCTGGCGGGCAAGCACGTACTGGTGGAGAAACCGGCGGTGACCCGGGTGGCGGATTGGGACGCCCTGGTGGCGCTCGCCCACGCACGGGGCCTGCTGCTGCTCGAGGCCATGAAGGTGATGTGCTTCCCCGCCATGCGCGCCCTGTTGCAGCGCCTGCCCCTGCTGCCGCCGCCGTGCGAGCTGCGGGCGGCGTTCGGTTCGACCCAGCCCAGGGTGGGCAAGCTGTTCGATCCTGCCCTTGACGGCGGCGCCGCCTGGGACGTGGGGGTCTATCCCCTCTGGCTCCATGCCGCCCTCTGCCATCGGCTGGGGCTGGGCTGCCCCGCCCCCGAGGTGACGCTGACGCGGGCTCCGGGGGAGGTGGATCTCGCCGCCAGCTTCACGTTCGATGAGCCGTTTCGGGCCGAACTCGGGGCCTCCATCATCGAGGATCTCGAGCGGGAAGCGTCCTTGTCCGGGGAGGGGTGGCGCCTGGTCATCGAGGGCAAGTGGTGGAATCCCCAGCACATTCGCTGGCAAGGGGGGCCTGCCCCCGTCATCTGGCCGGCGGACATCTACCTGCCGGTGGAGGGGGGCGGCATGCAGCACGAGGCGGATCACTTCGCCGATTGCCTGCGCCACCGGCTGCTGGACTCCCCCTGGGTGCCCCAGGCCGTGACCCGGCAGGTGCTCGGCTGGATTGAAGGGGGACTCGCCGGCTGAGGCCGGAGAAGGGCGGAGGGCAGAAGTGCTCATCGCTTGAACGACAAGGGCGCCAACGGCGCCCTTGTCGCATCCGAAGGGCTTCTCACGCCAGGGTCTGGGCGCGGCAGAAGGCCAGGAAGCGGCGCAGGGCGACGGAGTGGAACTTCTGCTTGTGCCAGACGAGGGAGAGCTGGCGGGGGAAGCGGCGACTCGGGGTGAGGGCCACCAGGCGCCCCTGTGCCAGCCGATCCGCCACCGCGAGGCGGGAGATGAAGGAGATGCCGAGCCCCTTCTCCACCGCCAGCATCACCGCCTCCAGGGTATTGAGCTCTATCCCCGCCTGCCAGCGGGGAAGGTGGGGCTGGAGCTGCTGCTCGAACTGCTCGCGGCTGCCGGATTGCGCCTCGCGCAGCACCCAGGTTTCTCCGGCAAGCCGGCGCAGGGGCAGCTCGAGCTGGTCCGCCAGGGGGTGACCGGGGGCGGCGATGATGAGCATCTCGTCCTCCAGCCAGGGTTCGCTCACCAGGTCCGGGTGGTGGTTCTCCCCCTCGATGAGGGCGAGATCCAGTTCGAAGTGGGCGAGGGCATGACACAGGAGGTGGGTGTTGGCGATGGTGACCCTGGGGGCGGCCCGCAGCTCCTGGGCCCCCTCCGCCAGCAGGGCGGGCAGCAGGTAGTTGCCGATGGTCTGGCTGGCCCCGAGGTGCAGCTGGCCGCTCGGCTCGGCATCGGGGCTGAAGAGCTGCTCTATCTCCTGCATCCGGGTCAGCAGCTCCTCGGCGGCCGGTTGCAGCAGACGCCCCTCGCTGTTGAGCTGAAGCCTTGGGTGCACCCGGTCGAACAGGGGCGTGGCGAGCTGGCGCTCCAGCTCCTGCAGCGACTGGGAGACGGCCCCCTTGCTCAGGCAGAGTTCATTGGCGGCGCCCCCCAGGTTGCCGTGGCGGGCGATGGTGGCAAACACCTTGAGTTGTTGCAGGGTGAGCTTCATATCGTTTGATTTTCCTAAACGCTAAGTTCAATTCATTTAGATATCGTAAACGATAGACCCCCTTTATCCTATGCCCATCGTCATCATCAAGAGGGTATCCGCCATGATCGCAAGAACCCGCCGCTCCCTGGCCGCCGCCCCGACCCCCATGGCCGGTCTGGCTCTGGGGATCGCCAGCCTCGGCTGGTGCTGGGAAAATGCCGGTCAGTTCGATGGCCGTCTGCAACTGCTGGGGGCCGCCATCGCCGCCGTGCTGCTCCTCGTCCTGACCTTCAAGTTTCTGATCCACCCGCGCCTGCTGTGGCAGGATCTCGCCCATCCCGTGGTGGGCAGCGTGGTGCCCACCTACGCCATGGGGACCATGGTGGTCTCCAAGGCGGTCGGCCTGCTCGCCCCGACCCTGGGGCAGGGGCTCTGGCTGTTTGCGGTCATCGTCCACCTCGTCTTCCTCGCCACCTTCGTCTGGCACAGGGCCAGAGCGTTTGAAATCCATCACATGGTGCCGAGCTGGTTTGTGCCGCCGGTGGGGATCATCGTGGCTGACGTGGCCTACCCGGGCGGTCCCTTCGCATCCCTGGCCACCGGCCTGCTCTGGTTCGGCATGGCCTGTTACGGCCTGATGCTGCCGCTGATGCTCTATCGCCTCATCTTCAGCCACGAGGTGCCGGATGCCGCCAAGCCCACCATCGCCATCCTGGCCGCCCCGGCGAGCCTGTCGCTGGCCGGCTACCTCACCGTGAGTCAGGATCCCTCCCTGCTGCTGGTGGCGGTGCTGCTCGGGATTGCCGTGCTGATGACCGGCATCATCTACCTGGCCTTCATCAAGCTGCTGCGCCTGCCGTTCTCGCCGGGTTACGCCGCTTTCACCTTCCCCCTGGTGATCGGGGCCACCGCCCTGTTCAAGGTGAGTCACCTGCTGTCGCAGTGGCCACAGGCGGCCCGCTATGCCGAGCAGCTCCATCAGCTGGCTTATCTGGAGCTGGGGGTGGCCACCCTGGTGGTGGGTTACGTGGCCCTGCGTTACCTGATGTTCTTCCTGCCGGTCGTGCAGGATGACCTGCCGGGGCAGCCCGCACGCCGCTAGGCACAAGGTTTTCATCCCCCCTCGTCATCGACCCCGCCCGTGCGGGGTCTGCCGTTCGTGATGCAGTGACACAGAGGGGAATCAAATGAAGCAGATTAATTTTGTCAATCCGTGAAGTGGCTTAAATAGTTGCCCATGCAGGCGACATTCAGTTGGCGTTAACTGGTAATACCTGTCACGATGCGCGCCACTTTATCTTCCCACTGTTTTGTCGTGCCCCATGTCCTCATCTGATCCCGTGTTTGACGCCCGATTCCAGCCTCGTCTGCTGCACCCCCGTTACTGGTTGAGCTGGCTCGCCCTCGGCGCCATCGGTGTGCTCGCCTTCGTGCCCCCGCGCTGGCGGGATCGCCTGGCCGATGCTCTGACGCCCCTGGTATGCGCCATTTCGAAGAAGCAGATCTACATCGCCAGGACCAACCTCGCCATCTGCTTCAAAGAAAAGAGCGAGGCCGAGCGGGAGGCCATCCTGATGACCTCCATCCGGGTCGGCCTCAAGAGCCTGCTGGGCTTTGGCGAGTTCACCTGGCGCAGCCCCGCCCACGTGATGGGGCGGATCCAGGTCAGCGGCTGGGAGCATATCGAGGCGGAGCAGGCCGCTGGCCGACCGGTGATCCTGGTGGTGCCCCACAGCTGGCCCATCGACGCGGCGGGCTACTACTTCGCCCAGCGGGGCCTGCCCATGTGCACCATGATGAAGAGCGCCCGCAACCCGGTGTTCGACTGGCACATCAACGGCGCGCGGGCCCGGCACGGCTGCCGCGTCTATGAGCGCAGCGCCGGCATCAAGCCGGTGATCAAGGCGGTGAAATCCGGCCTGAGCTTCTTCTACTTGCCGGATCAGGATCACGGCCGGGAGGCGAGCCTGTTCGCCCCCTTCTTCAACCACCCCAAGGCGACGTTGCCGGCCCTGCCACGGCTGGTGAAGCTGACCGGTGCCCGGGCCCTGCCGGTGCTGGCCTGCTATGACGAGCAGGCGCACGGCTACCGGCTGGAGGTCGAGGCTCCCTACGCCGACTACCCGAGCGCGGATCTGATGGCGGATACCTGCCGCATGAACGACAGCGTGGAGCGCCAGCTCTGCCGCCACCCGGGCCAGTACATGTGGTTCCTCAAGATCTTCGACACCCGTGAGGATCAGGTGGGGCCGGACGGCCTCTACGAAGAGGGGATCCGGCGCATCCGCCGGGGCCTTGCTCCTCATCCCTGAGCCTTGCGCTCACCCGGTGCAAAAATGTGGCCCCAAGCGGGTAATGCCGATCAGTTAAGGATCCATTGACCGATCCTCAGGCTGTGTAAGAATCCGAAACTCCTTGTTGGGTTTCGGATTTTTTTATGCGTATCGACCAAGCTCTCGACTTCATTCACGCCTGTCCT